>NZ_JAIUJZ010000204.1:0-20315 GCF_020176775.1 Saccharopolyspora sp. 6M | reverse complement strand
GGGCCGGAGGGGGCGGACGGTGCCGGTGCCGCATCGAGGGGCAGTTCTCCGACGAAGCGAGTGGTCACCGGTCCGGCATCGGGCCGCGAACGGTCCTGCTGCTCGGGCGGGACCGCCGGCTGGAACCAGGGGCGAACTAGATCGTCTTGAAGTGTCATCCGTATCGACTCTGCGGGGAGCAAACGGCCAGTACCACCAGTGGGTGACCCACCGGCGGATCAGACCCTACCGGTAACGGACCGGTAAAGCACCACCCGAGTGGGCGCGAAATGTGGGTGATCCGCCGCGCACTGTCACGGCCAGTGCCGAACATCGTCCTCAACTGCGGCGATCACTGCGGTCGCTAGGGCCAGAAGCGGGATGCGTTCCCCGCCACATCCCGCCCGCGGTCGCCGACCGTGAGCGGCCGTGCCGACTTCGCGGGCCGGTTCGGGCACCTTCGTGCTCACGGTCCGTGGCAGGAGACCGGTGCGCGGGCACCGCAGGACACCCGCCCTGTTCGCTGCGTGCGCGGGTCTCCCCGGGATCGAACTCGGCCCCCCCCGCCGCGGCTCACGGTTCGGGCCACGTCCCGCACGGCCAGATGTCGTCCCAGCCGCTGTTGCCGGCGCCGAGATCGACGGTGAACGTCCCCCGGTCCGGGCAGTTGTACACCCCGGCCGCGCCCACGGACTCCGCGGTGACCTGCTCGAAGCGGGCCGCACCGCCGGTCTCGGCCTGCACGACGACCGTGCCCACGCCGCGCAGCTCCGCGCCCTCGACGGTGACGCCGCGGACCTCGTGGCCCTGCCCGCCGCCCGAGGAGAACTCGAACACCGAGTACGGGCTACCGGTCGCGGTCGTCCCGGCGATCCGGACCTCGGCCTCGATGGGCGAGTCGTACGCGTCCACTCGCAGCGCCCCCATCGGGTGTAGCCGGTTCGGGTTCATCGCCCCGGTGCGCACCAGCTCGTTGCCGGTCACCTCGATCGTGCCGCTGAGCGGGAAGAACGGAGCCGCGAACGCCTGGTTGGAGATCGCGATGCCGCTGCCCAGCGCGTTGGTGTCGGCGACCAGGTTGTCCCGCACCTGCAGGTCGGTGCCGCCGTAGACGGCGATGCCGTTGGCGAGGTTCGGGGCGATCACGGTGTTGCCGGTGAACGAGCTGCCGGTGTCGGGCGCGTGCAGCGACCACATGGCCAGCGAGTCGTCCCCGGTGTTGCGCAGGAAGTTGTTCCGCACCCGCACCCCGCGGGCCGACCCGTTGAGGTTGATGCCGTCGGCGGTGGTGTCCAGGATCCGGTTGCCCTCGACCAGCAGGTCGTCGTTGTTCCCGGTCAGCCACATGCCGACCTTGAGGTGCTGCAACCACAGCCCGGTCATCTCGGAACCCGCGCCGAGACTGCCGGTGACGAAGTTGTCCGGGGAGTCGTCGACCCGGTCGGTGACGTCGCCGAGCACCGCGAAGTCGCGCAGCCGCACCCCGCCCGCGGACTCGGTCTGGTCGATCAGGTGCGAGCTCAGCAGCACCGACCGCCACGGCCCGGCGCCGATGATCGAGACCTGTTCGACGGCCAGCGGGGAGTCGATGCGGAACCGGCCTTCGGGCACCCACACTTCGGTGCCCGCGGCCCTGGCCCGCTCGATCGCGGCGGTGAACGCGGCCGCGGAGTCCTCGGCGCCGGTCGGATCGGCACCGGTGTCGAGCACGGACACCGAGCCCTGCGGCGCCTCGGGGGCGGGAGCGACCTGTTCGAAGTCGGCGACGTCGACGGTGTAGGAGGGCACCGTGCCCGGTTGCAGCCGCACCACGTCCCCGGCGTGCAGGTCGCGGTCCAGCAGCAGGCGGGCGTGGTCGAACAGGTGGTGGGTCGTCGACCCTTCGATGTCCGGGGTGTCGAGGTAGGAGTACTCGCTGGTGACCCGCAACGGGGTGTCGAGGCGTTCACCGTTGACCGACACGGTCACGGTGCCCTCGGTGCCGTCCGGGACGCTGCCGGAGACGGTCAGCGCGTTCGCGTCGGCGCCGAGGGAGAACTCGACGTACCGGTCCGGGCCGTCCAAGGTCACCGCGCGACGCCCGGAGGCCTCCGAGGCGAGGCTGCCCTGGGTGAGGTCGGGGCCCAGGACGGTGCCGTTGGTCTCGGCGCCCTCGGCTTCCACCGAGGTGAACGGGGTCTGCGCGCCGGCGCGCGCGTCGGGTTCGGCGGCCGCGGTGGCCGGCGCGGTGGTGCCCGCGGCCAGCAGCGCGACCGCGGCCGTCACGGCGCGGCGGCGCCACCGCGGATCGCGGCCGGTGTCGGGGAGTTCGGGGCTCGGCACAGCACGTCCTTCGGGTCCGGGGAACGAGCGGGTTCGGCGGCCCGCACGGCCGCGTCACCTGCGGAAAGCGCTCACCGTAGGAGCGCGCCGGACCCGGGCGGACCCGATGACGGGAACCCGACAGGGCGGCTGCTCCGCGCGCCGCACCCGTTGCCCCACTCGCCGTCAGGCAGGTTCGGCGACCAGCGCCAGCGGCCAGTGCTCGGCGCGGGCGCGCACGTCGGCCGCGCGGGCCCGCAGCCCGTCGGCTTCGGCGGTGTCGGTCGCGCGGTCGGCCTGGCGGTCGAGGAACCCGGCGAAGTCGTGCTGCTGGTCGCGGTGCCAGCCGGTCTGGTCCTCGTGCAGGGCGGCGAGGGCGCGGGTGCCGATCTCGTCCGGGTGGGTCTTGGCCAGCCGCCACGCCAGCCGGGCGCAGGCCAGCGCGTCGGCGGTGGCGTCGTGCGCGGAGTCCAGCCGCACCCGGTAGTGCTCGCACAGCGCGCCGAGGGTGCGCTTGCCCTTGCGGTAGCGGTCGAACCGCTTGTCCAGGCAGCGCGGATCGACGACCGGCCCGGTCACCTCCAGCTTCCGCCCGTGGTGGCGGCGCAGCTCCGAGTCCAGCAGCGACAGGTCGAACGGCGCGTTGAACACGCACAGCGGCCGCGTCGGGTGCCAGGTGTCGGTCAGCGCTTCGGCGATCTCGGCGGCGACCTCCGCGGCGGGGCGGCCGTGCTCGCGGGCGTGGTCGGTGCTGATGCCGTGCACTTCGGCGGCCTCGGCGGGGATCTCCACACCGGGGTCGGCCAGCCAGGTGCGGACCTGCGGTTCGCGGCCGGGCACGATGGAGATCAGGGTGCCGGTCACGATCCGGTCGGTGCCGGTGTCCGTTCCGGTGGTTTCCAGGTCGAACGCCAGCAGCGGCCCGTCCGCCCAGGACGACGTGGGGTTGGTCATGATCGCCACGGTATCGAGATCGTCCGACGCGATCAGCGGGCCTCGCCGGAGGATCCGGTGATCGCGCAGTGATCCGCCCGACTCGATCGGGCGCGGCAGGAGGAGGACCGGGCAGTGGCAGAACCGATCGCCACCACCACGTCGGGGCGGGTCCGCGGGATCCGCGGCGGCGGGGTGGTGCGCTTCCGCGCGGTGCCCTACGCGGCCGCACCCACCGGTGACCTGCGGTTCGCGGCCCCACGACCGGCGCCGCGCTGGGGCGGGGTCCGCGCGGCGGACCGGGTCGGGCCGGTCGCGCCGCAGCAGGCCGCGGGGGAGCTGCCGGGCTTGGACGTCTCGGTGCTGCGCGGCCCGGAGTGGTTCGGCGGCGACGACTACCTGACCGCCGAGATCACCCGCCCGGACCAGGACGGCGCCGGACTGCCGGTGCTGGTGTTCGTGCACGGCGGCGCGTTCGTCAGCGGCGGCGGCGCGGCACCGCTCTACGACGGGGCCGCGTTCGCCCGCTCCGGGGTGGTGCTGGTCGCGATCAACCACCGGTTGGGAGCGGAGGGCTTCGCCCCGATCGGGGAAACGAACGTGGGATTGCGCGACCAGCTGGCCGCGCTGCGCTGGGTGCGGGACAACGCCGCCGCGTTCGGCGGCGACCCGGGCAACGTCACGGTGTGCGGGCAGTCCTCCGGGGCGATGAGCATCGCGGACCTGCTCGGTTCGCCGCTGCTGGACGGGGTGGTGGACCGGGCGATCGTGCAGAGCGGGCACACCGGCATGACCCGCTCGCGGAACCTGGGCCGGGTGCTGGTGGAGTCGCTGGCGCGGCACCTGGGCGTTCCCGCGACGGCGGAGGCGTTCCGGCGACGGCGGAGGCGTTCCGGCGGGTCGGGGTGCGGGAGCTGCTGGCCGCGCAAGCAGCGGTCATGGCGCCCGGCGGTGCTCCGGACCTGCGCGACGAGCACGGCCACGACCCGTCGTTCGGGCTCAGCGCGTTCCTGCCGGTGCACGGCGACGACGTGCTGCCGGTGCCGCCGGGCGAGGCGGTGGCCGCGGGCAGCGCGGCCGGGATCGACGTGCTGGTGAGCACCTGCCGGGAGGAGATGGCGCTGTACCTGGTGGCCTCCGGCGTCGTCGACTCCACCACCGACGAGCAGGCCGTCGCCGCGCTCGGTGCCTCGCACCCGGACGCGTCCGGCGTGCTCGCGGCCTACGGCCTGGGGCGGCGCCCGGCGGGCGAGGCGCTGTCGGCGGCGCTGACCGACCTGGTGTTCCGGCTGCCGGCCCGGGAGTTCGCCGCGCGCCACCGCGATTCCGGTGGGCGCACGCACGTCGCCGAGTTCACCTGGCGCTCGCCGCGCTTCGGCGGCCGGCTGGGTGCCTGCCACGGGTTGGAGCTGCCGTTCGTGTTCCACAACCTGGCGGTCGCCACCGGGCCGACCGGGCTGCTCGGGGAGGAGCCGGACCGTGCGCTGGCGGATCGGCTGCACGGGGCGTGGGTGTCGTTCGCGGCCACCGGCGACCCGGGGTGGCCGGAGCACCGGGGCGGTCACGTGTTCACCGCGGGACCCGAGCCGGGGGCCGGCGGGCCCCGGTGACGGGTGCCCGGCCGCCGGTGGCCTGCGCGGCTACGATCCGCGGCGTGTCCGATCTCGCGGCCTGGCCGGCCGCCGCGCCGCTGCTGACGGTTCGACTGCGGCTGGAACCGCTGCGGGTCGCGCACGCGCGGGAGACCGCGCCGGTCCTCGACGACGTGCGGCTGCACGAGTGGACCGGTGGGGAACCGCGTTCCGCCGACGAGCTCGCGGCGCGCTACCGGTGGCAGGTGGCCGGGCACTCCCCGGACGGCGAGCAGGGCTGGCTGAACTGGATCGTGCGCGGCCGCGCCGACGGGCGGGTTCGCGGCACCGTGCAGGCCACGCTCACCCGCCCGGAGCCGGGACTGCTGCGGGCCGCGCTCGCCTGGGTCGTCGGCACCGAGCACCAGGGCCACGGCTACGCGCAGGAAGCGGCGCGGACCATGGCCGGCTGGCTGCACGAGCAGGGCGTCGGCGAGCTGACCGCGCACATCCGTCCCGGACACCGGCGGTCGAGCGCGGTCGCCCGCGCGGTGGGCCTGTCCCCGACCTCGGCGGTCGTGGACGGGGAGGTCGTCTGGTCCGACCGGGCCCGGTGAGCCGCCTCAGCGCTCCAGGTGCCGGGCCCTGGGGCGGGCGCGCAGGCGTGCGCGGGGTGGTTCGGGCGCGGGCAGCGCGGCGCCGTCGTAGCCGGGCACGGCTCCGAACCGGTCCGCGCTGGGGCCGGTGCGCTCGGCCTCCCAGTCGCGGCGCGCTTCGACGACTTCCTCGTGGGTGCGGGCGACGAAGTTCCACCACATGACCAGTTCCTCGTCGAACGGCGCCCCGCCGATCAGCAGCGCCCGGCTCGCCGACGCCGCGGACAGCAGGACCTCCCGGCGCCCTTCGCCGAGGTGCAGCAGCGAGCCGGTGGTGAGCGCGGTGCCGTCGACCTCCACCGGATCCGACAGCGCCAGCACCGCGTGCTCGAAGTCCGGGCGCAGCGGCAGCCGCACCCGCCCACCGGGGCGCAGCGCGATCTCGGCGCCGACCAGCGGGGTGTAGGTGCGGGCCGGTGAGGTGGCGCCGCCGAGCTCGCCGTTGATCACGGTGATGCGGCCGCCGTCCTCGGTGAGCACCGGCAGGTCGGCGTGCTGCTCGAAGTGGGCTGGCCCGTTGCGGTCCCGTTCGGGCTGGGCGATCCACAGCTGCACGCCGTGCAGCACCGGGGAGTGCTCGGCCGGGGTCTGCTCGGAGTGGGCGATGCCGCCGCCCGCGGTCATCAGGTTCAGCTGCCCGGGCCGCACCAGCCGCGCGTTGCCGAGGCTGTCCTGGTGCAGGATCTCGCCGTCGAGCAGCCAGCTGACGGTCTGCAACCCGATGTGCGGGTGCGGGGGCACCTGCATCCCCGGACCGCCGCCGAGGTCGGTCGGACCGTAGGAGTCCACGAAGCACCAGGCGCCGACCATGCGCAGGTCCCGGTGCGGCAGGGTGCGGCGCACCCGCATCGCCCGCGGCCCGCCCAGCGGCACGTCGCGCGGTTCGAGCAGGTCCGCGCGGGGTTCGGCGGTGCCGGTGGGCGGCCCGTCGCAAACGGTGCGTTCGGCGGGGTCCGGTTCGGTGTTGCTCACGGGACGACGGTAGCCCGCGCGATCAGAGGGCGGCGCGCGCGGACTCGGGCACCAGGTCGAGGTGCTCGGGGTGCTTGCGGATGTAGGCGGCGATGTAGGAGCAGGTCGGCGTGACCTGCACCCCTTCGGCGCGCAGCGAGTCGAGCGCGGTCTTCGCGAGCGTCCCGGCGAGCCCGGCGCCCTGGTGGGCGGGGTCGATCTCGGTGTGCACCAGGTCGACGTGCCCGGGGGTGCGCCGGTAGTCGACGAACCCGGCGAGCTCGCCGCCGACGGTGATCTCGAACCGGTTGCGCTCCGGGTGGTCCTGCACCTGCGGTTGTTCGCTCATACCGCCCTTCTACCAGTTCGCGCGGCGGTGCGTCCGGTTCGGGCCGATCGCGCATTCCGGGCAGTCGAGGCTGAGCAGGTCGACCTGGACAGGTGGGACTGGACAGTTCAGACTGTCGAATTTACCGTGGGGGCATGACGGGAACCGAGAACGACGACTCGGCGGTGCGCGCCTCCCGCGAGGTGCGGGTGGTGGTCGGCAGGCTGCGGCGCAGGCTGCGCGAGCTGGCCGTCGGCGACGACCTCACCCCCTCGCAGACCTCGGTGCTCACCCGGCTCGGCAAGGAGGGCGACTCCTCGGCCAGCGTGCTCGCGGTCGCCGAAGGGGTGCGGCCGCAATCGATGGCCAGCACGCTCGCCGCCCTCGACCAGCACGGGCTCATCGAACGCCGCCCCGACCCGGCCGACGGCCGCAGGCAGCTCATCACGCTCAGCGACGTGGGCAAGCGCCGCGCCGAAGGCGATCGGCAGGCCCGCCGCGAATGGCTCACCACCGCCTTGCAGGAACGCTGCACCGAACAGGAACGGCACGTGATCATCGAGGCGATGGCGCTGCTGGAACGGGTCGCGGAGCGGTGACCGCCACCGGGCAGGAGCGCTTCGACCGGAAGCTGATCGCCCCGATGGTGCTCGGGTCGGCGCTGAACCCGGTGAACTCCTCGATGATCGCGGTGGCGCTGGTGCCGATCGGCGCCGCCCTCGGCGCGCCACCCGCCGAGACCGCGTGGCTGGTGTCCGCGCTGTACCTGGCCACCGCCATCGGCCAACCCGTGGTGGGCAGGCTGGTGGACCTGCACGGCCCGCGGCGGCTGTTCCTCGCCGGTGCGGCGCTGCTCGGGATCGCCGGAGTGCTCGTCGTCGCGCGGGTGCTGATCGGCTTCGGCACCTGCGCGGGCTACCCGGCGGCGATGCACCTGATCCGCAGCGAATCGCGGCGCACCGGGCGGGACAGCCCGAACGGGGTGTTGACCGCGCTGGCGATCTCCGCGCAGACCATCGCCGTGGTCGGCCCCACCCTCGGCGGGCTGCTGATCGGGTTCGGCGGCTGGCGCACCGTGTTCGCGGTGAACATCCCGCTCTCGCTGGCCTGCCTGGTGCTCGGTGCGCTGCGGCTGCCCCGCGGCGGCGGGCACGAATCCGGTTCGGGTTCGCTCGACGTGCCCGGCATCGCGCTGTTCGCGGCGACGCTGAGCGCGCTGCTGCTGTTCCTGATGGAGCCTTCCGCCGCGCACTGGTACCTGCCGGTGCTCGCGGTCGCCGCCGGGGCCGGGTTCGCGGTGCGGGAGCTGCGCGCGGCGGAACCGTTCCTGGACCTGCGGGTGCTGGCCGGGAACCTGCCGGTGCTGGGCACCTTCGCGCGGACGCTGCTGGCGTTCACCGTCTCCTACGCGTTCCTGTTCGGCTACACCCAGTGGATGGAGCAGGGCCGCGGGCTCACGCCCACCGAATCCGGGCTGGTGCTGCTGCCGATGTTCCTCACCGGCATCGTCGTGTCCAGCACCACCGGCCGCAGCGACGGCGTCCGCGGCAAGCTGCTCGTCGGCGGCCTGGCCCAGCTGGTGGCGTGCGCGCTGCTGCTGTTCGTCGGCGCGCGCAGCGGGATCTGGCTGCTGGTGGCGATCGCGGTCGTCGTCGGCATCCCGCAGGGGCTGATCAGCCTCGCCAACCAGAAGGCGCTCTACCACCAGGCCGACCCCGAGCGGATGGGCTCCTCCGCCGGGTTGCTGCGCACCTTCACCTACGTCGGGGCGATGGTCGCGGCCGCCGCAGGCGGCACCTTCCTCAGCGGGGGAGCCGACACCACCGGGCTGCACGGCCTCGCCCTGTTCCTGATCGTCGTCGCCGCCCTGCTGCTGGTGGTGACGGTGCTCGACCGCACGCTGCGGCGCCTCGGGCCCGCGGTGGCGCGGTGATCGACCGGAAAACCCCTCCCGGAAAGGTTCCACCCATGTCCCTGAGCACGCTCGACCCGCGCACCGCGCTGGTCGTCATCGACCTGCAGAACGGCATCACCGGCGCGCCCGGCACTCCGCACACCGCCGCCGACGTGGTGCAGCGCTGCGTCCGGCTCGCCGAGGTGTTCCGCGAGCACGACGCCCCGGTCGTGCTGGTGCGGGTCAGCTTCGCCGCCGACGGCGCCGACGCCGCGCCGGGCCGCACCTCCGCCGGGGGCGGCCGCCGCGAGTTCCCGGAGGGCTGGGACCGGATCATCGACGAACTCGCCGGGCACCCCGCCGACATCGTGGTGACCAAGCGGAACTGGGGCGCCTTCCACGGCACCGACCTGGACGTGCAGCTGCGGCGCCGCGGCGTCACCCAGATCGTGCTCGGCGGCATCGCCACCAGCCTCGGCGTGGAATCCACCGCGCGCGCCGCGCACGAGCACGGCTACCACGTCACGCTCGCCACCGACGCGATGACCGACCTCGACGCGGAGGCGCACCGCAACAGCCTGGAGCGGATCTTCCCGCGCCTCGGCGAAACGGGAACCACCGACGAGGTCGTCGACCTGTTCGAGTCGACCCGCTGACCGGTCTGTCCGCTCAACTCTCGTCGTGTAGCACTGGGGTGGCGGAACCTCAGCGGGTGGTCGAGCTGCGTGCGTGGTCTCTGCTCATCGGGCTTCGCCGCTGACAGGACACGGACACGGCCCGCGGCGCAGGTTCGAGGACACGCGGTGCGGTTCCGCCACCCGCTCCACAGCAGAAGTCGAGACGCAGCGATCGGAGTCCCATGTCGCGTTCTTCCTACCCCTCGGCCGAATCCGGGCGCGGAGTGCTGGTCACCGGCGCTTCGCGCGGCATCGGTCGTGCCGTCGCGGTCGCGTTCGCCCAAGCCGGGGACCGGGTCGCCGTGCACTGCTCCTCCCGGCCCGAGGACGCCGCCCGCACCCTCGAATCGCTGCCCGGTTCCGGGCACGTGCTGGTGCGGGCCGACCTCGCCGACCCCGGCCAGGTGCAGCGCCTGGTCGGGGAGGCGGTCGACGGGCTCGGCGCCCTCGACGTGCTGGTCAACAACGCGGCGGTGATGACCCCGCACCCGCCCGCGACCACCTCCTACGCCGACTGGCAGGCCGCGTGGCGCAGCACCGTCGAGGTGAACCTGCTGGGCGCGGCGAACCTGAGCCACCAGGTGGCCGCGCACCTCATCGAACGCGGCGCCACCGGGCGCATCGTCAACGTCGGGTCGCGCGGCGCGTTCCGCGGCGAACCCGACCACCCGGCGTACGCGGCGAGCAAGGCGGCGCTGCACGCGCTGGGCCAGTCGCTGGCGGTGGCGCTGGCGCCGCACGGCATCGCGGTGGCCTCGGTGGCGCCCGGGTTCGTCGAGACCGAACGCGTCGCGGGCCGGTTGGAGGGGCAGCAGGGCGCCGACATCCGGGCGCAGAGCCCGTTCGGCCGGGTCGCGGCGCCGGAGGAGGTCGCTTCGGCCGTGCTGTACCTGGCCTCACCGGAGGCGACCTGGTCCTCGGGCGCGGTGCTCGATGTCAACGGCGCGTCCCACCTGCGCACCTGAAACCTGACCTGGTCGGCGCCTCCTTCCTCGGCGCCGAGGTGGTGGTGCCGGTGGGACGCTTCGCGCCGGAGTTCTTCTCCCTCGGCACCGGGTCGGCAGGCCAGGTGCTGCAGAAGTTCGCCACCTGTGCGCGTTCGCGGCGCGCTGAGCGGCGCTCGATCGGCCGTGGAGCCGCGGATATCCTGGGAGCCGGTGGCGACGACGCGGGAGGGCGGCATGACCGAGCGCAAACCGCACGGCACGACGTTCGAGACGTGGATCGAGCGGCAGATCCGCGTCGCCCAGGAACGCGGCGACTTCGAGGACCTCGACGGCCTGGGCCGCCCGCTGCCCGGCGCCGGTGAGCCGCACGACGAGCTGTGGTGGGTCCGCGGCTACGTCGACCGCGAAGGCCTGTCCCGCGAGGCGCTGCTGCCGACCCCGCTGCAACTGCGCAAGGAGGCCGAACGGCTCCGCGGCGAGGTGCGGCAGCTGCCGTCCGAGCAGGCAGTGCGGGATGCGGCCGCGGAGCTCAACCGGCGCATCCTGGCGTGGCTGCGCACCCCGACCGGACCGCAGGTGCCGCTGGGCCTGGTGCAGGTGGAGGAACTCGTCGCCGACTGGCGCGACCAGCGCGCGCGGGCCCGCGCCACCGCTCCGGCCGCGCCGGTCCGGGCGGAGCCGTCGGGCGGGCGGTGGCAGCGCATCACCCGCTTCTTGCGCGGCACCAGCCGGTTCCCCGCCGGGCGCGGCTGAACGGCGGTCAGTCGAGGCAGAACTCGTTGCCCTCGATGTCCTGCATCACCAGGCAGGACTCGTCGTACTCGTCGGCGACCAGCAGCCGCACCCGCTGCGCGCCGAGCTCGACCAGCCGGGCGCATTCCGCTTCGAGCGCGGCGACGCGCTCCTCGCCCACCAGGCCGGTGCCGACCCGCACGTCCAGGTGCACCCGGTTCTTGACGACCTTGCCTTCGGGAACGCGCTGGAAGTACAGCCGCGGGCCCTGCCCTTCGGGGTCGCGGCACACGAACCCGGCGCCCTGCCGTTCCGGCGGCAGCGTGCGGTCGTATTCCGCCCAGCTCGTGAAGCCTTCCGGCGGTGGCGCGACGACGTAACCGAGCACCTCGCACCAGAACCGGGCGAGGCGTTCCGGTTCGGCGCAGTCGAAGGTGACCTGGACCTGCTTGATCGACGACATCCGCTCACCCTAGGTGCCGGGGACCGCGCCGGGGCCGGGAACGGCGAGAATTCCGGAGGTCAGCGCGCTCGCCCCAGGAGCACCGCCCTGATCGGGGCGAACCCGAGGGCGTTGACCGGGGTCCCCATCGGCAAGCCGGGGAGGGTGGCGAGCACCCGGAACGGCGGCGAAGCAGCACGACCAGGCCGAAGGCGAGGCCTCGGCCGGACGTGCGCGGTTCAGCCCCGCACGTGCGGAGTGCAGGTGAGCGCGCCGGGGATCGCGGCGAACGCGGTCCGCAGGTGGGCGAGCAGCTCGTCGCGGGTGCCGGTGCTCCCGGCGGCCCACGCGTCCTGGGCGCAACGGGTCGCGGAGATCAGCACGTCGAGGGCGATCCGCGGCCGCGGATCGGTGGTGTCGTCGGGGATGGCGAACCGCTTGCCGAGCACGTCGCGGATGGTGCGGGTGGTGCGGTCGCAGAAGTGCAGGTTGTGCCCGTTGATCGACGCGGTGGTGGCGGTGAGCCGGTGGGCGGCCAGGGTGCGCCGCGCCCATCCTCCGGGCATGTCCGCCACGACGGCGAGCAGGTCGTCCTGGACGGAGTCCAGCAGGGTGCGGTCCAGGTCGGGTTCACCGGCGCGCAGCCGTTCGATCAGCGCGGCCCACATGTCCTGGCTGGGGGCCATCGCGACGTCTTCCTTGCTGGTGAAGTAGCGGAAGAACGTGCGCTTGGAGATTTCGACGGCGGCGCAGAGCTCGTCGAGGGTGACCGCGTCGAAGCCGCGTTCGGTGAACATCTCCAACGCGGTGTCGATCAGCTCTTGGCGGGTGCGCTGCTTCTTGCGCTCGCGCAGCGAACCTGCGGGGGCCTCGGGCATGCGGCCGAGCCTACGCGCAGGTCCGTCCCCGAGTGGTGAATGCCGCTCGGGGACGCACGGCACCCGGTGGCGCGGAGGCGGGCGAGGTCAGCGCTCGAAGCCACCGGCGAAGGGGCCGTCCCGCCAGCGGTCGAGCACCGGGGCGACGGCTTCGGCGAGCATCGGCAGCTGCGGGGCGAGGGCGAGGCAGGCCACCGAGCGCAGCACGCCGATCGCGTCGACCAGGCGCAGCACCCGGTCGTCGAGAGTGCGCAGGCCGAGTGCGCGCGCCGCCGCGTCGTAGGTGGCGGCGGCGTCGGCGCCGAGGAACGCCAGGTCCCATTCGACGGGCCCGGAGGTGGCGAGTTCGAAGTCGGCGAACAGGTCGCCGCCGGGCGTGGTGAGGATGTTGACGGCGGGCGCGTCACCGTGGACCGGCTGGATGCCGACGCCGGGGAACGCGGCCTCGAACTCCTGGCGGGACCGCACCAGCGGCGCGAGCACGTCCCATTCCCGGTGGGCTCGTTCCAGGTCGGCGGGGGCGAGCAGCTCGGGCAGCTCGGCGAGGTCGGCGAGCCCGCGGGTGATCATCCCGAGGTCGACCGCGTCCAGGAAGGGCAGCGCGCCGGGGTAGCCGCGCAGCGCCAGGTGCAGGTCGGCGACCAGGCGGCAGCGGTCGAGGTAGTCGGGTTCGGCGGTGGTGTCGTTCTCGACGAGCTGCCAGCAGGTCATCGAGAAGCCGTCGCGCCGCACCGGTTCGCGGGGCACGAGCGGGCTCGGCGCGACGACGGGCACGCCCTGCTCAGCCAGCCAGGCCACGACGTCGAGCTCGCTGCGCTGGCGGGCTGCCTGGGTCTCGACGTCGGTACCGCCCGGCAGCACGGTCGGCACCCGCACCACGACCGGGGAGGGGGACAGGTGCACGACGACGGAGAACGCGTCGTGCAGCACGGTCGCCGCGCCGACGTCGAGTCCGAGGTCGCGGCCGGCCGCGGTGGCGGCGGCGAGGGCGCGGGCGGTGCGGTCGGCGCGCTGCTGCGCGGTCACGGCTGCGGGCATGCGGCAGATGCTGTCACGCGGCGGTTCGGGGTGCGACGGATTTTCGGGCCGGTCGGATCACCAAGGCCTGTCACTTGACGCCAACTGCCACTCAGTGGCATAAATGGGTGGTCGCGTCCGAGCGACGACTCCACCCAGGGAAAGGCGCGGCGCCATGCGTGCACTGCTCGTCGACCACTCCGCACCCACCGGGCTGCGGCTCGGCCGCACCACCGACCCCGCACCCGCGCCGGGCCAGGCGCTGGTGCGGGTCTCGGCGATCTCGCTGAACTACGGCGAGGTCACCGACCTGCTGCCCGGCTCGCCCGACGGCACCCTGCTGGGCTGGGACGCCGCGGGCGTCGTCGAACGCCCCGCCGCCGACGGCTCCGGCCCGGCCGCAGGCACCCCGGTGGTCACCATGGCCATGCAGGGCGGGTGGGCCGAGCTGCGCGCCGTGGACACCGACACGATCGGCACCGCGCCCGAGGGTGCGGATCTCGGGGTGCTCAGCACCGTCCCGGTCGCCGGGGCCAGCGCGCTGCGCGCCCTGCGCCGCCTCGGCCCGATCCTCGCCAGGCGCGTGCTGGTCACCGGCGCCACCGGCGGAGTCGGGCGCTACGCGGTCGAACTCGCCCGCCTCGGCGGGGCGCACGTGATCGCCTCCACCCGCGACACCACCGCACGCGGCGACGAGCTGCGCGACCTCGGTGCCCACGAGGTGATCGGCAGGCCGGACGAGCTCGACGCGCCCGTGCACGGCGTGGTCGACAACGTCGGCGGCCCGCAGCTGGTCAGCGCGTTCCGGAAGCTGCACCCGGGCGGCACGCTGGTCGCCGTCGGGCACACCACCGGCGAAGCCGAGCACTTCCCGTACGGCGAGCTGTTCGGCGCGCCAGGCAACGACGACCGCCACCTGGTCACGTTCTTCATGCCCTCCGCCCCTGGGCTGGGCGCGGACCTGACCTGGCTGGCCGAGCAGGTCGCGACCGGGCGGCTGCACCCGGAGATCTCCTGGCGCGGTGACTGGGAGCGGGCCGGGGAGGCCATCGACCAGCTGCGCGGCGCCCGGCTGCACGGCAAAGCGGTCCTCGACCTCAGCTGAGGTTCAGCCGACCGCCGCACCCCGGGCGAACACGGCGCGCACCGCGCCCAGCGCGGCGAGGCCGGTGCGCGGATCACCGTCGACGACGAGCAGGTCCGCGTCCAAGCCGGGAGCGAGCCGGCCGGTCACCTCGCCCAGCCCGAGCGCGGCCGCGCTCGTCGTGGTCGCCATCTCCACGACGCGGTCGGCGGCGAACCCGAGGTGGACGTAGAGCTGCAGCGCCCCGGGCAGGTCGTCGAACGGGCTGGACGGCAGACCCGCGTCGGTGCCGGTGATCAGCCCGACGCCGCGTTCGGCCAGCCACGGCAACCGGCCGTAGACCTGCTCGGCGACCTCCGGGGGCAGCGAGTCGATGATCCGCCGCCAGTTACGGGAGGAGGCCGCGCACGCGTGCACACCGCGCGCGGCCATCTCCGCGGCGGTCGCGGCGTCGCGGTGCACCTCGCCCGGTCCGGTCGTCCAGGAGCAGTGCTCGACGGTGCGCACGCCCGCGGCCACGGCGTCGCGGATCGCGGTGGTGCCGTGGGCGTGCGCGGCGACCGGCAGCCCGTGCCGCTCGGCTTCGGCGACGACGAGGCGCAGCCGGTCGCGGTCGAACTGGGACTGCCAGCTCGGTGGGGAGCCGGGGGTGATCTGCCCGCCCGAGGCCATCACCTTGATCATGTCGACGCCGAGCTCGGCGTTGCGCCGCACCCGCTCGCGCAACTCCTCGTCCGTTCCGGCGGCACCGCCGAGGAACCAGCAGTGCCCGTCCGGCACGGTCAGCGGTGGTCCGGTGGTGATCAGGCGCGGGCCGGTGGTGGCGCCGGTGCGGATCTCGTCCCGCAGCCGCGCGGTGATCCCGTCCCGGTCGCCGCAGTCCCGCAGCGTCGTCGTGCCGGAGCGCAGTGCCCGCAGCGCGCGCCCGGCCGCCTGCTCGTGCAGCCGCTCGTCGGAGGTGGTGCGCACCCGCTCGACCAGGGCGGCCGGATCGGGGGCGGTGTCGTCGAAGACCAGGTGCACGTGGGCGTTGATCAGCCCGGGCAGCAGGGTAGCGCCGGACCAGTGCTCGTGCCGGGTGTGTTCCCGGTGGCGCAGCTGCTCGCGCGTCCCGACCGCGGCGATCCGGGCGCCCTCGACCAGGACGGCGCCGTCTTCGAGGCACTGCCCGGCCGGCCCGGGCAGCACCCGGTCCGCGCTGATCAGCTTCATGGGTGCGGCTCCTTCGTCTTCCGGCCCGCCGAAGGGGCCGAAAAAGATCGTTCTCGCGCGTCTCCCGACTCCGGCGCCTTTCGGCACGGTGACGAAAGGAGTGCGTGGTCCGGAACGTAGCGGCGCGAACCGGGTCGCCGAGGCCGATCGCGGATATTCACCGCCGGGTTCGGCCGGTGTCGTCGTCCGACCCGAGCGGGGTGCACCCGTTCGAGCGCTCCGTCGCCGGTACCGGTGGTGCGGAACTCCTGCGGGGGTGTCGATGCCGCAGATCACGTCGGCGGCGTGCGGCCTGCGGGCGGTGGTGCGAAGAAGTCGAGCAGAGCCGAGTTCACCGCCTCCGGCCGTTCGAGGTAGCCGTAGTGGGCGCAGTCGGCGATCTCCACGTAGCGCGCTCCGGGGATGGCCGCGGCCACCTCGCGACCCAGGTGCGGCGGCGCGATCAGGTCATCGCCGAACCCGATCACCAGGGTCGGCACCCGGATCGCCCGGTAGGCGTCGAGCCGGTCCGCCGCGACGTCCACGAGTTCCGTCGCGCGCGCCGGCGGGAACACCTCGAACAGGTCCAGCCAGTCGGTGAGCCGCACGTCGTCGTTGAGCGTCGCGGGGGACAAGAACTGCAGCGCCCGCTGCACCGCCGCGTACCCGGGCGGGAGCACGACGCCGCTGGCGAGCAGTTCGCGTTCGGCGGCCACCGCGGCCGCGCGCAGTGCGTCGGCGCGGCCGCGGGTCGCCAGCAGCACCGCCTGCCGGGCGAGGTCCGGACGGGCCAGCAGCAGCTCTTGGACCACGTGCGCGCCCAGCGACGTGCCGACGAGGCGGCACGGCCCCAGCCGCACGCGTTCGATCAACCCGACGAGGTCCGCGACGAGATCGTCGGCACCGCCGGCCGAGTGCTCCCGGTGGTCCGGGGTGAGCACCCGGTACCCGGCCGCGACCAGCGCCGGAACCTGCAGGTGCCACGTCGATCCGCCCGCGCCGGACCCCGTCACCAGCACCACCGGCTCGCCGGTGCCGACATCGCCGAAGGGCGGTGGTGCGCCGCGGTCGTCCTTTACCGGCATCGGTCCTCCCGAACGGTGGTCACTCCGCGGGCGACGGGTGGCCCGCGGCGACGTCGGCGACGAGCGCCGCGGACGGTTCCGGCGACGGCGATCTCGCGGGGCGTGCACCCGCCCCCCGAGCCGTCGCCGGTCGCGGCGGCACCCGGGTGCTCAGGTCAGGTCGCGGCTCATGAACAGCGCCGTTTCGCCTTCCGACGCGGTTCCCCGGTACAGCGAGGTGTCCAGTCCGCAGAGCGTGAAGCCCAGGCGCCGATACGCGTTGATGGCGGGCGCGTTGATGTTGGTGACCTCCAGCCACAAGGTTCGGGCCCGCAGTTCGCGGGCGTGGCCGATGGCCAGGTTCACCAGTACGCGACCGATTCCGCGACCCCGTTGTTCCGGAGATATTTCCACATCGGAAATGGTCATTCGGCCATTCCAAGACTCGTGTTCGAGGTCGATGAAACCGCAGACCGCTCCGGCGGAGTCGACGCACACGAACCGAACCGGGTCGTCGTCCTCGTCGTCCTCTTCCGCATCGGCGGGGAACACCTTGTTGATCGGCGGTGACACCGGAATCTCGCGCAAGCGGAAACCGTCTTCGTCCCCGCTGACTTCGAAGATGGTGTTCGTGGTGAAGGATCCGTCGATCGCGCGGACGGCGGCTTCATCTCCGTTCCCGGCCCTGCGGAATCGGGTGCTCGGCGAGTCGTTCTGCTGCTCGATCACGTGGCGATGATCGCACAACGCGCGGCGGCCGTGAATACCGATACCGGATTCGCGACGCGCTCGGATCGGCGTATTGCACGCGCCCGGAGCGCGATCATCCGCGGCATTCGTGGAATGTGCGCACACATTCGGGTGACACCGTTCTCCCGGTGTTCGACCGCGTATTTGCGCGGTCGAACACCGCCCGCTTGACGCGGCGGAGCGGACGTCCGCCGAGCCATCGCCGACCGCTACGGCGACGGCTACCCGGACCGGGTGCTGGTCACCCACGGCTCCAGCGAAGCCATCGCGCTCACGCTGCCGGTGGTGCTGCGCCCCGGGGACCGGGTCGTGGTGCAGGAGAGCGCCTACCACGCGCTCGGGCACTACCCGGCGGCCATCGGCTGCGAGGTCGCCGTGCTGCCGGCCGGGGCGGTGCGCGGCGGCCACGTGGACCCGGCCGTGCTGGCCGAACTGATCACCGGCGACGTCGCGGCCGTGATCGTGAACTTCCCGCACAACCCGACGGGCCGCACCCTGTCCCCGGAGGGCTGGGCGGCGTTCGTCGACCACGTCGCGACGACCGGCGCGCTGCTCGTCTGGGACGCGGCGTTCTCCGAGATCACCCACCGCTGGGCCCAGCTGCCCGAGCCCGCGTCCCGCTACGAGCGGACCCTGTCCTACGGCACGTTCTCCAAGGCGTTCGGCCTCCCCGGGCTCCGCGTCGGCTGGTGCCTGGGGCCACCCGAACTGCTGCGGGCCACGTTCCCGCGGCGCGACCGCAGCACGTTGTTCCTGTCCCCGCTGGTCGAACTGATCGCCGCCCGCGCCATGCGCCGCGCCCCCGCGCTGATCGAACCACGCCGAGCCGAAGCGCGGCGCAACCTCGACCGGCTGCGCGCCTGGGTGGCCGAGCACGCCGAGCACGTGCGCTGGCAGGAACCCCTCGGCGGGGTGTGCGCGCTGCTGGAGATCCGCGGGCTCAGCGGGGAGGCCGCCGACTGCGAAGCGTTCTGCCTCGGCCTGCTGGAGGCGCACCGCACCCTGCTCGTGCCGGGCAGCGCGTTCGGCAGGCCGGACGGGGTGCGGCTCGGGTTCGGCGGCGCCGAACGGGAGTTCCGGGCGGGACTCGGGGAGTTGTCGGCCTGGTTGCGCGGAGCGCGGTCATGACGGCCGAAGCGGACCTGCTGGCCCAGTGGGAGCGGTGCGTCGGCGAGGGTCCGCACCGGCCCGCGCTGATCATCGACGGCGGACCGGTGCTGACCTACCGCGAGCTGGACCGGCGCACGGACGCGCTGGCCGCGGACCTCGTCGCACGCGGTGCCGGGCCGGAACGGATCGTCGGCCTGGCGCTGGCCTCCCCGGCGAGCACGGTCGCGGGCATGGTCGCGGTGCTCAAGAGCGGAGCGGCGTTCACCGTCCTGGACGGCGCGCTGCCGCGCTCGGCCCGAGCGGCCATCGCCGCAGGCGCGAACGCCGATCCCGGTGGCGCGGCGATCCCAGGCCGCGCAACCCTGCGCTCGCGACTGGCCGCGGGTGCTGCACCACCTCGGCAAGGACCCGTCGCTGCGCTTCTCCGAATCGGGCAGAGCGCTGATCCGGTTGCTGCACACCAACTTCGCGGGAGCGCTGCGTCCCGGCGGATGGGACAGGTTGATCGCCAACCTGCCGGGCCACCAGGTGGAGGTGATCAGCGCTGCGGCCGAGGACTGCGCCGAGCTGTGGCGGGAGTTCGCCGACCAGCTCAAGCGGCGCCACGCGGCGGTGCCGAACGCCCCGGCCGCGGGTGACGGCTGACCGCGGCAGGGACGTGCCCGGGCCGGACGGCGCGAGGGTGATGGTTTCCGCATCGCTGGACACCGTCGATTTTCAGCACTGTGACGAAAAGGCCGGGTGATCTCCCCTCCGCGATGTCGGCGCGGACCCGGTCGCCGAGGCCGATCGCGGGTGGTCGCCGCCGTGCTCAGCCGGTGGTCGTCCCGGAGTTCTCGCCGTCCGGGTCCTCGTCGTCCGGTCCGAGCAGGGCGCGCACCCGTGCGGGCAGCTCGTCGCCGGGTTCGGTGGCGAGGGCCTGGCGCAGGGCCGTGCGGAATTCCTCGTGTTCGCGGCGAGCGGTGGCCGCGGCCGCCTGCTGCTCGGCGTGGGCGGTGCGTTCGGCGGCGAGTTCCGCGTGCAGCGGGGCGAGGCCGGCGGCGTAGGAGCGGGTGGCTTCGGTGAGCCGGTCGGTGAGTTCGGCGGCGCGGGCGTCGGCGGCCTCGCGGGTGGCGGTGAGCCGCTCGGTCGACGCGGCCTCCTGGTCCTGCAGCCGCTGCCGCCAGTGCTGGTCGAGTTCGTCGCGCAGCCGCTGCCGTTCCTCGTCGGCTTCGTGGCGGAGGCGTTCCTGCTCGTCGAGCGCGGCGGCGCGTTCGGTGGCGCGGGCGTCGTTGAGCTCGGCGATGTGCTGCTGGGCGGCGGCGGCTTGGGTGAGGGCGGCCTGCCGGTCGGCGTGGGCTTGAGCGCTGTCGCGGCGCGCGGCGTCCCGGTCGGCATGGGCGGCGTCGCGGTCCTGCACGGCCTGATCGCGTTCGGCCTCGGCGGTCTCCTGCGCGGCGCGGGCGGTCGCCGCCTGCTCGTGGGCTTCGGCGGCCTCGGCGCGGGCGCGGTCCCGGTCGTGTTCGGCGGCGCGGGACTTCTCCAGCGCGTCGTCCCGATCGGCTTCGGCGGTGGCGCGGGCGGTGAGCGCGGTGGCGAGCTGTTCGGTGGCGTGCTGCCGCAGCGCGGCGACCTCGGTGCGCACCGGGTCGAGCACCCCGGTCAGCCCGGTGAGCCGTTCGTCGAGGGCGTGCACGTCGAGGTGGGTCATCGGCTGATCGGGGCCGTAGACGCGGGTCCAGATCTCGCGGTGCTCGTCGAGCATGGCGCAGCTGATCGTCTTGGCGCCCCACTGCCCGTACCGGTCGGGGTCGGGGGCGCAGTAGGGGGT
>NZ_JAIUJZ010000203.1:0-20688 GCF_020176775.1 Saccharopolyspora sp. 6M | reverse complement strand
AGGCTGCTGGTCAGCATTCCGTAGGCTCACCGCATCAGACTGGAACGTGGGCGCCCCCCCCCCCCCCGGGGGGGGGGCCCCCGGACGGCACGACCGCGCGCTGCGGCGAATTTCGGGATGGGAACTTGGGAACTGGGCTCAGAGCTGATAGGTGGAGTTGATGATCGCGCCCTTCCGGGCGTAGTGGATGATCGCGTCCTGGACGTCGAGCGGGTGGGTGGGGATGACGCCTTCGATGAGGTCTTCCTCCCGCGCGCCGTGCAGCGAGAGGCCGAACCGGCAGCAGTACACCTTTCCGCCCTCGGCGATGAAGGTCTTGAGCTGGTCGTTGATGTTGTGCTCCCCGGGGAACGCGGAGTTCCCCGTGGTCGGGAATCCGCGGGTGGCCAGGCAGTTCAGCGAACCCGGCCCGTAGAAGTACACGGCCGACTCGAATCCCTTGCGCAGCGCGCGGGTCGCCTGCAGCACGGCCACGAAGCTCACCGAGGACTCGTGCGCGATGCCGTGCACCAACGTGAAGTAGGTTTCCCCGTTTTCCGCCTCGTAGTCGGGGAACACCTTGGTGGCCCCGTAGATGCTGGACCCTTCCGGCAGCGACGGGTGCGGGATCTCGTCGCGGGACTTGCGCTCGACATCGGTGAGTTCGACGGTCTCGGTCATGTTCTCTCCTCTGATCACGGTGTTTTTCAGTCGTAGAGCGCGGCGAAGGTCTCGCGGAACACGAGCTCGCCGAAGTAGCCGTCACCGGCTGCGGACCGCATCCGGGCGTACTCGCCGGGAAAGTCACCCCACGGTTGGTCGCTGGCGAAGAGCACGCGGTCGTGTCCGATGCCGCGGTGCTCGATCTCCCGGGCGAGCCAGTGCGGGGCGAAGCCGATGGCCCAGGAGAGGTCGGTGTACACGCGCTTTCCGGCGGCGACCCAGTCGAAGAAGCGCGAGCCGGCCAGCTTGATGTGGCCGCTCATGCCTCCTCCGAAGTGCACCAGGTGCACCGCGCAGCGATCGGCGTACCAGTCGACCAGGTTGCCCACCTGGTCGATGTCGGAGGCGGCGCCCGGCGAGGTGTGCACGTGCACGACCAGGCCGTGGCGCTCGGCGACCGCGAAGATCTCGTCGAGCAGGGGTCGGCACTCCGGCGCCGTCGGTGATCCACCGAGTAGGAAGCTCAGCTTCAGCGCCCGCACACCGGTTTCACCGGCCAGCGCGAGCGCCTTCGCCGTGCGCGCTCGATCTTCCGGTCGTGCGGACACCCACAGCCCGGCGCGCACCCGGTCGTCCCGCTGGGCGGCTTCCAGGACCAGCTCGTTGTGCGCGAAGGCGACATCGGGATCGGGCACGCCGTAGTTCGGCAGCACCAAAGCTCGTTCCGTCCCCTCCGCGTCCAGATCGGACAGCAGCTGGCCGACCGTGGCTCGGGCGGTGGTGTCGGCGTTGATGGCCGGGCCACCGTAGAAGGGGTGCGCGGGCAGCACCCCGAGATGCCGGTGCGCGTCGAAGACCAGGTTGTCGCTCACTGCTCACCTCAATTCGGCGACGGGACGGCGGAACGTGACGGTGATCTGCCGGTGAGCGCACCGCACACGTCGGTGATGCGGCGGGACGCGGCGATCCTCTCGACGAGGTACCGCGCATCCCTGCCGACCCCTTCCATCCGGCCGGAGCCCCAGGTGTGCTGCCAGGGCAGCCCGAGGAAGTGCAGCCCGGGTGCACTGGTCACGCCACGGCGGTGCACCAGATGACCGCGACCGTCGAAGACGGGGACCTCGATCCAGCGGTAGTCCGGGCGGAACCCGGTAGACCAGATCACCGTCGTGATCCCGGACTCGGCCAAGTCCAGCTCGCGCGGATGGGTCGCCGGGTCCGGCTCCCACACCGGCGTGTACCGGGCCTCGGTGGGCGCGTCGATGCCGCGAGCCGCTATGTGCGCGTCGATGGCGTCCTTGATGGACTCCATCACCTGGTCCGCCGCGTCCAATCCGGACTTGAGGTCGTCACCGAACGCGGCCCGGCCGTCGCGGATGTCGAGCAGACGCCCGTACAGCCGCATGCCCTGGCCCGCGAAGGTGCGCAGATCGATGTCCCGTCCGCCATCCCTGCCGGTGACGTAGTGGTTCACCCGCTTCCGCACCTGGGCGGGATCCGCGAACTCGTCGATGGTCTTGGCGTAATGCCCCATCTCGTCCAGCCACGCCACGCAGTCGCGGCCCCGATAGAACCGCGCCACCCGGGGCGCGTTGCCGACGGCCAGGTGCACACCGCGTCCCGCCAAGTGCAGGTCCTCGGCGATCTGTGCGCCCGACTGACCGCTGCCCACGACCAGCACATCGCCGGCCGGGAGTGCCGAGGGACTGCGGTAGTCGGCCGAGTGCAGCTGTTCGATACCGGCCGGGATCCGTTCGGCCGCAGCCGGTCTGCTCGGATCGTGGTAAGCGCCGGTGGCGACCACCACCTGTTCGGCGATGAACTCTCCCACCGTCGTGTCCAGCAGGTACGAGCCACCGGTGGACCGTCGCAATCGCGTGACACGCACCCCTTCCAGCACCGGTGCGCCAAAGGATTCGGCGTAGCTCTCCAAATAGGACACGATCTCGTCACGGAGCATGAAGCCGTCCGGATCGGCTCCCCGGTACTCGAATCCCGGCAGCGCGCACTGCCAGTTGGGGGTGACGAGGCAGAACGAATCCCAGCGACGGGAGCGCCAGTCGTGGCCGCGGCGGTCGGCTTCGAGCACGACGTGCCGGATGCCGCGCTGCCGCAAGCAGTAGCTGGCCGACAGTCCCGCCTGCCCGCCGCCCACCACCACGACCGGGTAGCGCGACTCGCGCGGGGTCATCGCCGCCTCCCCGCAGGGGAGTGCATCGCCTCCACGACGACCCGCCCATCGGACGGATGCTCGCGGGCGGTCGCGTTGATCTCGGCCAGCTGCCCTTCGGCAGCGGTGCAGCCGAAGCCGAACTTCGCCCGCACCCGTTCGTCGGCGATCCGCAACGCCTGCCTGCTGCGTTCGACGAAGTCGGTGACCTGGTAGGTACGGCCGACCTCGAGGTAATCTTCGATGATCGTGGATGGCGAGTAGCACTGCTGGACCGCACCGTCCGGCCAACGCACTCGAAACCGCATCTCTGGCATCGGTCCTCCAGTAGCGGGAAGACGAGGCGGAACCTCGTCGCTGCCGACGAGAACCATTCCAACGACCAGCTGTTTCCGGACGACGACATCCGGAAAAACAAGCGGTTCCGGCGCACGCGACCCTGTTACGACACCGCGAACGAGGCGCGCCGGCCGTCAGCGCGCCGCACCACGCGCTCGCTAACCGGGCCCGCACCTCACTGCCGGGCGCGGCTCAACTCCTGGAGTCCCACCACGACGGCGGCTTGCTCTACGTCTCCCGCGCAGCTGGGAAGCGGTGCGGGGGCACCGGACTTCACAGTTCGACGTCCGGGTGCAGCCGCCCGACCGTCCACACCCGCTGTCTGCGCACTACGAGTGCGGTCGTCAGGAGGAATGCCGCCCAGAATCCACCGAGCACCGCGAAGTCCCGCACCAGATGTTCCACCAGGCCACCGGAGATCGTCATCCTCAGCCCGTCGACGAGATAGGTCATCGGCAACAGCGGATGGAGTGCCTGGAAGAACCCGGGAGTGGTCGGCACGGGGTACAGTCCGCCCGACGAAGTCAGCTGCAACACCAGCAGCACCAGCGACACCACATCTCCGGGAACGCCGAAAGCGGTGCGCAAACAGTGGTCGATCGCAGTGAACGCGGCGACACCGGCCAGCATCAGAGCCACGCAGGCGAGCGCGTGGCGCGGCGCCAGTCCTAGTCCGAGGTCCACGACGGCGTAGAGGATCAACGCTCCCGCACCTCCCAGGATCGCCGCGGGCAGCCATCCGGCGACCGCGATGGTGAGCGAGCCGACCCGCCCGGGCAGCGCCCGCAGGTTGACCGGCCGCAGCAGCAGGAACGCGAACAGCCCGAACACCCACAGCGCGATGCTGAAGAAGAACGGGGCGAAACCGCGTCCGTAGGGTCCCGCCGGATTCAGGTTCTCCCGCTCGATGCGCACCGGGGTCCCCAGCACGCGCGCCGCTTCGGTGATCTGGTCGGAGTCGGTCTCCGGGATACGGACGAAAGCCTGGTCCACCGTGCGCGTGAGGTCGGCGGCAGCGGAGTTCGCCTGGTCGGCGGCGGTCCGCATTGCGCCGGACCCCTCTTCCAGCGCGCCGATCCCGGAGCTGATCGTCCGGGCTCCCTCAGCCACGGCATGTGCTCCGGAGTCGACCGTTCGGAGCGGTACGTTCGCGTCCAGCACCTTGCGTTGGGCCCGACCGATGTGGTCGCGGGTCTCGTTCGCCTCGGCCAGGGCCTGGTCCGCCCGCTGCTGGTTCCAAGCAGCTTCTTGATCGGCCCTGCCGGCACGCACGTCGAGATCATGTGCGTGGTCGCGGGCCCGCTGCACCACCGGTTCGTCGGCCAGCTCGGGGTGGATGCGCACGAGTTCGTCGACGTCCTGCACACCGCGCGCGGTGCCGCGTTTGACCGCGCCGGTGGTGGCGTGCGCGAAGGCAGCACCGCGGGCCACCGTCGTGGCGGTGTCGACCAGCTGGTCCGCGGCCGCAGGGAGACGGTCCGCGACCGCGCGGTTGAGCTCATCGGTGACCTGATCGACCTGCCCGGTCGCCTCGGCCAGCTGAGCGGCGCCGTCGCTGACTCGCCCGGCACCGTCGTGCAAGGCACTGGTCCCGGACATCAGCGAACCGGTTCCCTGCTGTGCGACCTCGGTGGCGCCGAGCAACCGGTGGGAACCGTCGGACGCCGTGGCCAACCGGTCCTTCACTTCGGACAGCTCACCATAGATGCTGCGTACGTAGGCCCCGTGCGCCGCCGCGTTGATCTGGTCCTGCAGTTGCGGCTGCACGACCTCGGTCATGATTCCGGCGATGTAGTTGTTCGCGTCGTTGAGCCGGATGTCGATCCCGGCCTGTTCGGGAACGGTGTTGCTCGCGGTCGCGAGCTTGGTGCTGAAGTCCGGTGGGATGGTGATCGTGAAGTAGTAGCGCCCCTGCGCGAGCCCCTCTTCGGCCTCCGCCGCGTCGGTGAAGCTCCACTGGAACGTCCCAGCCGCCTTGAGCTGCTGCTCTACTTCGCTACCAGCGTCGACGCGCTGACCCTGCGCGGTGTGCCCGGTGTGGTCCTGGTTGACCACGGCGACCGGGATCCGGTCGAGCTCGCCGTAAGGATCCCAGTTCGCCCACAGGTACGTGGCGCCGTAGAGGAGCGGGATCAGGCACAGCAACGGCGGGACCGCTCTCCGCAGCGGACCCCGAAATCTGCGCAGTTCCAGCAAGGCCAGTTTGACGGCGGTCATGTGGCTCCCCGTCCCCCGTTCCGTTCCGCGCGTTCGGCACCGGCCAAGCGTTCCCCGCTGCGCTGCGGCAGCACGACGGGCACCGCGTCCGGGAGGTTCGGTGTGGGGTCGGTGCCGCTGAGCAACAAGGTGATTCCTGATTCGCGCACCCGGGCTAGGCCGCTCCACACCCGCGCCCGCCCCTCCCGTGCGCATCCGTCGTCGGGCTCATCGACGACCACGGCGCCCGGCCCGCGCGCCACCGCCAGTGCGACCGCGAGCAGCACGTTCGCCACGGAATCCAGGTCCTCGACCCGCACTCTGCCGGGCACGTCGATGCCGACGAGGTCGAACGCGGCGGACACGGCGGGCCGGTCGACCCGATCGATCCAGCAACGCTCCGCGATCAAGTCGTCGACTCGCAGCCGTTCCTCCAGCTGACAGGCCGGTCCCGCGCGGGCGAGCGCGACAGTCTCGCGAACCGCAGCGGCCTCGCGGGGCAGGTAGTGCTGACCGACGCGCACCGCACCACTGACGAACCGCATCCGGCCTGAAAGCGCGAGCAGCAGCGAAGTCCGGCCGGAGCCGGCAGGGCCGCGAACCAGCAACGCGCCACCGGCCTCGACGGCGGTGGAGACGTTCTCGAAAACCGGCCCCCTCCCACCGCGCACCGACAGTCCCTCAGCGATGACATCCGTCCCTGGCACCGGGGCACCATAACCACGACGTCATCCGAACACGCAGCACCACGCCCGCCGCCAGACGACGATCTGCGCCACCGGTAGGCTCGGGTCCGTCGATCCGGGGCCCGCTCAACAGAAGCGGGCAGCGGAATCGGTGCCGAAGGCGATGGCGGAGCCGCGCTCGGGTTGCCATCGCAGCACCCGGTGGTCTCCACCGGGCACACGAACGATCTCCAGCGCAGAAGACGGGCCAGGCCCTCGGGTCCCTGGAACCGCACCTCCCGGACCGCGGCTCCGAAACCAGCTCAGGACAACCACACCGGCAGCGAAAACAATCCGTGGACGATGGACAGCTGCCGGAAATCGAGCTCGGATTCCGGAATGGCCAGCCGCATCCGCGGGAACCGGTTCGCCAGCGACAGGTACGCGCGCTCGAGTTCCATCCGTCCGAGCTCCGCCCCGATGCAGCGGTGGATGCCGTGGCCGAACGCCAGGTGCGCGGTGCGACCGCGTGCCATGTCGAACTCGTCCATGCCCTCGCCCAGGGCCGGGTCGCGGTCGGCGGCGCTCAGCGAGCACAGCACCACGTCCCCCGCCGAGATCTCGACGTCGCCGATGACCGTGTCTTCCTCTGCGAACCGCGGAAACGCGACCTGTACGACGGTGGCGTAGCGCAGCGCTTCCTCGACGAACGCGTTCGCGCTGCCGGGGTCTTCGCGCAGCTGTTGCGGGATCGAGGGATCCCGCAACATCAGCAGTGCGCCGATTGCGATCATGCTCGCAGTCGTCTCGAAGCCTCCGGTGAGCAGCCCGTCGGCCAAGCCCACCAGTTCGTCGTCGTCCACCTCGTCACCGTGGTCGCGCACCACCGCGCCCAGCAGGCCGTCGCCCGGGTCTCGCCGCTGCTCGGCCAGCACGCCGCGCAAGTACTCCAACGAGTCGGTCATCGCGTTGAACGAGTGCTGTGCCCGCCCGGATAGGTCGAACCGCGCCTCGCTCAACTCCTGGATGCGTTCGGAGTCGTGCCGCGGCATGCCGAGCAGCTCGCAGATCACCGCAGCGGGGATGACCGCCGCGAACTCCGCGACTAGGTCCACCGGGCCCGACTTCGCCGCCGCAGCGTCCAGCGCCTCATCGATGATCTCCTGCACCCGCGGCCGGATCCGGGCAATCCTGCGCTTGGTGAACTCCGGCTGCAAGAGCTTGCGCAACCGCGTGTGCCGGGGTGGATCGGCGAACCCCAGTCCCGGGCTGCTGCTGACGGATTCCGCGCCCAGCACTCGACCGAGGTCGTTGCTGAACCCACAGGACGAACCCAGCACGTGCTTGCACTCCGCATAACCGGTGACCAGCCACACGCTCCGGCCGATCGGCAGCGGCAGCCGCCGCACAGGCTTGATCGACCGCCCACGAGTCAGCTCCGGCACCGGGGACACCCCGTCCCGTTGCAGCACCGCCTTCGCCGATTTGGGCAGGTACCGCAGCTGGGACAATTCCACACCGCTGCCCTGCTTCACACTCCGGTAGCGGCCCGCGAACCAGGAGAGCAGGCCCGAACTCACCGCATCCAAGCACAGCAGCTGCGGCATCCGCCTCCGCGAGAACGAACTCAAGCACTTCAACCGCAAAAAGACACCCGCAGACGCTCACGCACGCTGTTCCCGATAAGGTACATCGCCTTCGCCGCCTGCCGGTGTGCCCACCTTCCATTTTCCCGGTGTCCGGCGGTTCGGGACCCCCGCTCGTGCGCGTTCGCCGCTGCTGGGCGATTGACGGCTTCGCACGCGGTCGACCCGACGTGAACCCCGCGCTCGCTCGGCGAGCTGGCGACACGGCGAGCCGTTGTCCACCACCGCGCACGGCTACGCGGCCGCGGGCAAAAGGGCCGGTCGGCCGCCAGATGCGGTCCCGGCCGCGGGCGACGTGACCAACCGACCGCACTCGCTGGCGGCGATCCAGTCGTCCAGGGTTGCGGCACCGCCGAGAGAGGGGTCGCTCAACTCGCTTGCCACCGGCAACCCCGTAGCCGCGGAACGGACTTCAGGTACCAGCGCGTTCCACCACAAACGGTGGTTGCTCACCGCGGCCGCGACCACCAACGCCCCACGCTCATCGTGTTGGTCCAGGCACCAGGCGAGGGTGTCGCCGGGAACGTTCGCAACGACGACGACTCCGCCAGGACTGGTCTCCGGCAGGGCCGCAAGCTGATCCCGCGCACGACGATCACCGAAGGCTTCGAGCACGACGCGGGACGCGTGATCGCGCTCGTCGCTGTGCTCGTCAAGCGCCTCGCGGATCCAAAGCCCCGGACCGAGCGGCCGCTCAACGTGCTCGACCACCGCCTCCCACGGCCATGGCTCGACGCGGCGCCTCAACAATTCCGACATCCGCTCACGAGCTCCTGACAGCGTGTCGGCCTCCACCGCGGCGTCATCGGCGATCGCATAGCCCCGCCACTGCTCCCAGTCGCCCGCCTCCGCAGCGCACCAGCGGTAGATCACGTGCAGCACCGGCACCGGAACGCTCACCACCTTCCTGCGATCGACCCGGCTCGTCAGCGGGCCTCACCCTCGGACTTGAAATTCTCCGTTCGTGAGTACAGAATAGATTCATCGGCGGACCTGTCAAGTTTGGCATCCGAACTGCCCCGAAGAAAGGCGTACGGGTGCGCCGCCATGGCGCTGCCCGTCGGTCGACCAGCTCCACATGGGAAAGGAGAGTTGTGATGACGCTCGCGTTCGACCCGTTGTTCCGGGATCTCAACCGCTTGACCACCGAGGTGTTCGGCACCAGCCGCGCGCCGCAGGGCATGGCCATGGACGCCTACCGCGCCGGCGAGAACTACGTCGCCGAGTTCGACCTGCCCGGCATCGACCCGGACTCGCTGGAGGTCAGGGCGGAGAACAACACGCTGACCGTGCGAGCCCAGCGTCAAGGCCGCACGGAAAGCGATACGAACGGCGAGATCAGCTACATCGCCGCCGAGCGACCTCGCGGGACCTTCTCCCGGCAGCTGGCTCTGGGTGACGGGCTGGACTTGGACAACATCACCGCGGACTACGCCGACGGAGTCCTGACCGTGACCATGCCAGTGGCCGAGCAGGCCAAGCCCCGCCAAATCCAGGTCGGCCGCCGTGACACCGGCGGCCGCAAGGTCATCGACAGCGGCGGCAGCTGACCCCACCCGTTCCGCGTGCCCGGGTCGCAGATCGGCCCGGGCACGCCCTACCGGCCGCAGCAGGAGAGACCCGAACGCTCCGGCGCCGAGGGGACTGGAACCGCACTCGACGACATCGACCATCCCGCCTACACCGTGGGACGAGCTGCAGAGATGCTGCGCGTCACCCCCGGACTTCCTGCGCAGCTGGACGACACCGGCCCGCGTGCCGGCCCTGTTGGGCGATCCCGAGCTGACCGCGCTGGCCATGGCCTGCCGCATCGCCGGCCTCGAACGGGACCTCCACGACACCCGGCCACCTTCGTGGAACCTCTACAACCCGCACGGAGAGCGCGATCCCGACATCGAGGGGGAGATGCCCCTCTGATCGTCGCGTTCGACGACCGCCTCGACGCACCACTCGGCCCATCCGATGACCGAACGGATATTTCATGCAGCCGATGCAGGTATCATGCCAAAAAGACGGACGATTTCTTGCGCGAGAGTCGGCCGGGACAGGGCAGCCACGGTGCTCTTCGCTTCCTGGGCTCAGGAAAGCGGTGTGCAGGCGAGCGTGGCGGGAGGCGTTGTCTCGTGCTCTCCCACCACTATCCCTTCGGAGACCACAACCATCGTCAACACCTGCATCCTTGCCTGGAACGACATCGGGCACGCAACGTCAGGTGCACGCCTCCCCCGAATGCGGCAGAAGCCCCGCTGTGGACGTCACCGGGACCGGACGAGCCTCAGCGGGAGTCGCGCTGGTCGTCAGCGAGAGAGAGACTCATCCCGGTTCCCCTGCATTGCGGGCACATCCGCGGAGCGAGGACGAAGGACGGCGTGGCGTCGGGACCGTATCGGGCTTGCAAAGTTGTGATCATCCGTGTCCCGTGGCAGCGCGAGCATCGCGACCGGGGCCAAGTCGTGGGCGATGCTTCAGTGGCCCGCCGAAGCACTGCTGATCGCAGGTCGCGAAGGTGTTCGTCCTCGTCTTCGACAGTGGCATGACGTTCGTGGGCCTGCGCGTGTTCTGCCAGCGCGCGTTCGAACGCCGCGAGGGCGTGCTCGAGTTCGACGTTCGACGCCGGAGTGCTGTCAGCCATCACGTCTCCTTCGTCGCTGAGATGATGCGGCGCTCGGGAACATTCACGCCACGTGCTGCCGCCAGATCGCGGCCCCGCCCCGCGAGGCGCGAAGATCGCTACCGGAGCGAACAGCGGCACGCAGCTTGCGACGGTCGGCTTCTCCGAGACCACCCCAAATCCCGTACCTCTCATCGTGCAGCAACGAGTGTTCGAGGCAAGCCTCTCGGACAGGGCAGGTGCCGCAGATGCGCTTGGCGGCCGTCCCGGACTGACCCTGCTCGGGGAAGAAGGCATCTGGATCGGTCTGCGCACAGAGCCCGGACTGGTACCAGTCCGGCTGTCGATCTTCGGCCACCGGTTCGCCGTCAACGATGCGCATGTTCAGAACCTCCGTTCAGAGCACTTGTACGCCCATGTGACCGTCACCCGGACGAGGCATGACGCAGCGAATTTAGTGTTCTGGATCACTCGTACGGCAGCATGAAAGGGGCGGCCTCACTCGCCCCACGTCCCAGCGGGCCATAGCGCGTAACGCTCGGCGCGACCGAGGAAGGAAGTTGCAGAGCATCGCCAAATACCCCCTAAGAGGTGAATGCAGCTGGTACCTATGCCCTAATACTGTTGTTCCATGTACAGACAGGCCACCCAGAACCCGACTCCGGTACATGAGGACACACTGCTGCAGATTTGGCTTACCGGCCGCATATCAGATCTGCTGGAGCTCGCCTCCAGCGACCTCGAACAAGCTTGCCGAGAATTCGATGCACTCATCCCCCAGTGGGGCACCAAACGCGTCAGGCGCGCACTTGGCGATCTCGTCCAGGACTTCCAAAAATAAGGCCCCGCAGTACCGAGGCACGCCAAACTAGGAGCTTGTTGATCGGGCCTACCACCTTGAACCAGCGAGCGAGCGTCAGATCTTACCGCAGACAGAACGACGGAAGATCCCGCCGCACATCCCCACATCCCGGGAGGCACGTGCTCGGCAGTCAGGCGTGAGCTCGAGCGATGTTCGAGGCCGGACTCCGCGGAGTCAGGTCGTTCAGCGAACGTTGCCGAGCATCATCGTGGCTCAACAAAATATCCGCACTTGCGGCAACTCACTCACCAAGCCCCCGGGAAACCAATCCGACCCTAGAGGTCATTACCCGCGTAGGACAAGTTGAAACTCTTATTCACCAATGGAAAATCAGGGACAATCGTGTTGTTCAACGCCACCGGCAGTGCCGGCCAGTTGAAGAAGCTCGGGTCGACAATCTTCACCCGACTCAACCGCCCATTCATTTTGAGCTCCACCCGGTGCACGATAGTGCCCCGCCATCCTTCGGTGATACCTACACCGGAACCACCAAGACCGTCAGGTTCATCGACGCATCCACTCGTAGCGGACACCCGACCGTCTATCTGCTCCGCCAAGTGCGCGATCATATCGATCGATTGACTGACCTCTGCAGCCCGCCCGGAAAAACGTGCTAGCACGTCTCCCCCGGTCTGCTCGTAGTGAAGGCGCTGCTGCGGGGGAGACAGCACCGGGTGGTCCCACCTCGCGTCCACCTCCAGCCCGCTGGCTCGGGCGACATAGCCCAAAGTTCCCAGATCGAATGCCTGCTGCGAGGACAGCACCGCGGTGCCGGCGAAGCGGTCCCGCACCACGCTGTGCCCCAGCGCGAGGTCGTGCAGCTGCCCGGCCTCGTCCTTGACGGCTGCCAGCGCAGCCAGGTCCGGGAGCTTCCGGACCACCGCTCCGCCCACCCGCACTCCGCCTCGCAACAAACGGTGTCCGGTGACGTCGTCGTTCATCCGGAGCAGACGCTCGCGCAGTCGACCGGCGTGCGAGTTCAGCACGCCGTGCCCCACGTCGTTGCACAGCGCGCCGAGATCGGTGACGTGGTTGTACAACCTCTCCAACTCCAGCAGCACTGCGCGGATCCGCAGCGCGGCCAGCGGTACTCGCACGGACGCAGCGTCCTCGACCGCCTGGCAGTACGCCAGCGCGTGCCCGACGGAGGTGTCCCCGCTGATGTGCTCGGCGAGCGACAGCCCCTCGTCAGGTCGCAGTCCTTGGAATTGCTTTTCTATTCCTCTGTGGACGAACCAGAGACGGGCTTTGAGGTTGAGGATCGTCTCCCCGACGACCGAGAAGCGGAAGTGACCGGGTTCGATCAGTCCTGCGTGTACGGGCCCCACCGGAATCTCGTGCACACCGTTGCCCTCGACCGCTCGGAAGGGGTAGGGGCCGTCGACGGCTCCGAACTCCGGTGCCTCGCCCGCGTCCTGCCGCATCGGATACCACCCCTGCGGCCAGTGGAAGTGCCGCACGAGCCGACGCGGTAGCGGATGGCCGTCCGGCACGATGCCGAACAGATCGCGCATCTCACGTTCGAAACGACCCGCGGGGAACGACAAACCCGCCACGCTCGGCAGGTGCGGATCAGCGCGATCGACCGGCACTTGCAGCTCGACGCGGCGATCGTCGTCCGCACAGGTGAACAGGTAGACGGCACGCAACAGCTGACCGTCATCGTGTCCAGCGATCATCGCGATCCGGTACCCGGCCGTCAACAACCGTTCCACCTGCGCGTACACGGCATCCGGCGTGATGATCAACGCGGTACGCCGGTGGCCGCGCGGTTCGCCGTCGGCGCTGTCGGGAAGAGTCATGGCGTTCCTGAGAGGAGCTCGGCGGTCAGGGGCAACAAGGGATCCAGGAGGCCACCGACGGCACCGAGCACGACGGAAGCGACCAAGCCGGTGAGCAGAACCGCCTCCGTGCGCGCCCCGGTGCGCGGCGGTGCGACCTCGGCTCTCCCGCTGGAAGATGCACCGAGCAGCATCCGGCTGGTGTGGACCAACAAGGAAGCGCCGATCATCAGAACGAAGAAGAACGCGACCGCAACTGCCCACCCCAGCCCCGCACGGAATCCCTCACGGGCGATCCCGATCTCGCTGGCGAACAAGCTGAACGGAGGCATCCCGGCAAGCGCCAGCACACCCAGCCCGAAGCAGCCGGCGAGTACCGGGTACCGGACAGCCGACCCGCGAGCCCCATCCACCTCGCTGGTACCGATGAGTTGCGACATTCGCCCGGAGCCGAGGAAGAGCACCGTTTTCACCAGACCATGCCCGAAAATGTGCAGCAGCACCGCAGCGATCGCCAACCGTCCACCGATGCCCGCACCCAACGCTGCCAATCCCACGTGCTCGATGCTGGAATAGCCGAGCATCCTCTTGTAATCACGCTGAGCGATCAGCAGGGATGCCGACACCGCCAACGACATCAAGGCGAGGATCACCAGCAGGACGCGGACGAATCCGGGTCCCAGGGCCACATCGGCGATCATCTTGACGCGCAAGACGGCGTAGAAGGAGACGGCCAGCATCCCGCCTGACATCAACGCCGCGACCGGCGCCGGTGCTTGGCCGTACGCGTCCGGCACCCAAGCGTGCAGAGGCGCCAACCCCGCTTTCGCCCCGAAACCGATGATCAGCAATGCGCCGGCGATCCGAGTGACCGCCGGATCCAGTGATGCCGCGGTGGACACGAGCGCCGACCAATCGAGGCCCGCCCCAGCACCGGTGTGCAGAGACGCGTAATTGAGCAGGAACACCCCCAGCAGTGCGAGTCCGATACCAGCTGAACAGATCACGACGTACTTCCACGCCGCCTCCACCGCGGAACGGGTCCGCTGCTGCCCCACCAGCAGGGCGGTCGCGATCGTGGCCGCTTCGACCGCTACCCACATCACCCCGAGGTTGGCGGCCAGCACCGCCAAGGTCATGGTCCCCACGAAAACCTGGACCAGCACGCAGTGGAGCACTGCGGCACGAGAGTCCAGCCGTCCAGCTGCCCGCTCCACGGCCAGGTGTTCCGGAGTCGCGAAAGCCGCCAACAGCGTGACCGTACCGGTCAGTACCAGCATGAACGCGGTGAGGGCGTCCGCTCGCAACATCCCGTGCAGCGCCGTGGTCGGACCGTTCTCGACAACGGACAGTGCGACGCCCGCGGAAGCGAGCAGCACCAGCGCGGCGGTCACCACTCCAACCCACGACGTCGCGCGGTGCCACCCCGCCAGCGCGCACCCCGCGGCGCCCACCAGCGGAACGGCTACCGCCGCGATGAGGAGCCAATGGATCATCAATCGTGCAACTCCCGCAGTTCAGCCAGATCTGTGGTGCCGAACGCATCCCGCATCCGCACAGTCAAGGACTGCAGCACCAGCACCACCAACAACACGTCCAACGACACACCCAACTCCACGACGAGCCCTGCACCCGAGGTGGTCAAGAACCCGACGGCCGTGACGCCGTTGTCGATCAGCAGGAAGCCGACCACTTGGGACAGTGCCCGACGGCGGGTGACCAGGACGAAGAACCCGATCAACACGACTGCCACACCGATGACCAGGGCATCCGTGGCCGGTGATGGGGCGAGCGCCACCAGCGGCTGCGAGACCGCGTAAGCCAACAAGGTGAGCGCGGCACCCGCGAGCAGCGAAGCCGCGATGTTCACCACAGAGCGGGTCTCCCGCCCGACTTCGTCGGACGCCGCCAAGGCACGTCGTAGCAGCATCGGGAGCACGCCGGCTCGAAGCACCAGAAGACCCGCACACACGGCCGCCAGCTCGCCGGAGCGCTCGTAACCCGCGGAAATCCCGACGACAGCTGCCAGCGCGGCCCCCTGCAACGCGAAGACCCGGATGACGACGGTGAGTTCCCGGCGCCACTGCACGAGCACGGCGGCGAGGAGCATCGCGCCGCAAGCCGCGTCGAGCAGCAGGACGTACAGGTCACGGCTCATGGCGCACTCCGGTGGCGGATCATCGTCATTCCTTTCGGCTCGGACTCGTCAGTGGGGCTGCGGCAGGAAGAACGAGGCTGCGACAGCCATGACCGAGAGCAGGAACGACCCCGCCAGCAACTCCGGAACGCGGAACAACCGCAGCTTGGCCAGGAATCCCTCGCCCACAGCGAGCAGGAGCGCAAGCAGGGCGACTTTGCCGGTGAAAGCCAGCACACCTCCCAGCAGCGCGAGCGGCGCAGCGTCGGTCGCGATGCCCCAGGGGAGGAACAGATTCGCCAGGAGCCCCAGGAACACCGTCAAACGCATTGCCGACGCCCACTCGACCAGGGCCAGGTCCCGGCCCGCGTACTCCAGGACCATCGCCTCGTGCACCATCGTGAGTTCCAGGTGAGTGGAGGGATTGTCCACCGGGAGCCGCCCCGTCTCGGCGATGATCACCACCGCGAAGGCGACTGCTGACAGCAGGCTCGCGGGTGAGAAGACCATCGCCGGGTCGTGCACGGTCGACGTCACGATCGAACTGAGATCGGTCGAGCCCACCCGCACCGACAACGCGAAGATCGACAACAACAGGGTGGGCTCCACCAACGCGACGATCGTCATCTCCCTGCTGGCGCCCATACCGCCGAAGGTGGTTCCGGTGTCCAACCCGGCCAGCGCCACCGCCACGGTGCCCAACGTCAGAAGCGCCACCACCGCGAACAGGTCCGCCACGGGCCTCGCTGCAGATTCAATCGTGATGAACGGAGCCACGAGCGCCACGACCACCGTCGTGGACCACACCACCAACGGTGCGACCCGGAACACCTCGCTGGTGCCGCGCGGTACAACGGATTCCTTCAGGAACAGCTTGCGCAGGTCCCGCCACGGCTGCCCCACCCCGGCTCCAGCACGGCCTTCCAGTCGCGCCCTGGCCTGCCTCATGGCCCCGATCAGGAACGGCGCCCCCACAACGATCAACGCGCACTGCAGGCCACCACCGATCACGCCGAGAACGCTCATCAGAGCACCACCAGCACGATCAGCACGCCGCACACGAAGTAGAACCCGTAGCCCAGGTAGCGGTGCACGCTCCCGGTCGCCAGCCGCCTCGCGGAAGTTCCCCACGCGGCAACGCCCCGCAGCACGGGAGCGTAGACCCGGTGCTCGAAGGGCTCCGGCACGTGCTGGCGGTACTCGACGGCTTGTACGAGATACGCCGATTGCCGGTGGTGAGTCACGGCGACGTCCTGTTCAGGGCGAACCACGTTCTCGAAAACCCGTTGCAACGGCTCAGCGAACGAGGTGGCGGTGTACTCCATTCGGGGAGATGGCGGACCTGCTCCGCAGTCCCACGACCGCACTTCCCGGCCCCGGCGCGCTGCCGCGAGGCGCAGCACCGCCAGCACCAGCACACAGCCGGCGAGGAGGCCCGCGGCGAGCAACACCGGCGAGAGGGCCCCCACCACCCCGTTCAACCGCAGCGTGACCGCTCCCAGAACCGCAGGCCCCGAGTCGCCCAGCACCAGGCCGCTCACGCCTGCGAGGGAGGGCAGAACCAACCCCGGTAGCAGCGCCAGCCCGACGCACGCGACCGCGGCCGCGGCGATCCCGACGAGCATGGAGGTAGGGCTCTCCTTCGCCGCGCCGACGGCGTTGCTCCGAGGACGGGCCAAGAACCCGATCCCGAACGCCTTGACGAAGGTCGCGGTCGACAGGCCCGCGGTCAGAGCAACGGCGGCGACGGCCATCGGCATCACGATCGCCGTCGCCGCTCCGGTGGACGGCGAGCCGTGGATCAACGCCTGCAACAGCAACCATTCGCTGACAAAGGCCGTCCCCGGTGGCAACGCCGATGCTGCCAGCGCACCGACCGCGAATCCCCACGTGGTGAAAGGCATCTTCACGCGCAGGCCGCCCAAGAGATCGAGATCCCGTACCCCGGTCGCGTGCACGACCGAGCCGGCGGAGAGGAACAGCAATGTCTTGAACGCAGCGTGATTGATCACGTGCACCAGGCCCGCCGTCAACGCCAGACTTGCCAGCACGTCTTGTCCCGTGGCATCGAAATACCCCGCGGCACCGACCCCCAGAAGCACCAATCCCATGTTCTCGGTCGTCGAATTCCCCAGAAGACGCTTCAGGTCGTTGCTCATCGCAGCCTGCAAGATGCCGTGGAGAGCTGACATCGCCCCCAGCAGCAGAACCAGCAGCCACCACCAAGCGGGACCGCCCGCCAGCAGGTCGAAACCCACCCGGATGAGGCCGTACACGCCGAGGTTGACCATTCCCGCCGACATCAGCGCCGACACGTGACTGGGCGCCTCGGGGTGCGCGCGGGGCAACCAGGCGTGCAGTGGCAGCGCGCCTGCCTTGGAGGTGAAGCCCGCTGCGGTCAACAGGAAAGCGGCACCGGCGACGAACGGCGGTAGCTCCGCCGAACCGTCTCGCACGGACGTGAACGAGTCGTCGGAGCAGTGCGCGACGACCAGAAGCAACCCGAGCGAGATCGCCACCGCTCCCACGTGGGTCATCACCGCGTACCAGCGACCTGCTACCGCCACCTCATCGCGGCTCGCATGTTCAGCCAGCACCAGCGCCAGAGAGGTGAGCGCCACGAGCTCCCAGCACGCCAGGAACGCGCCGATGCTCCCCGTCGCGGGTACCAGCAGCATTGACAGCACGAACAGCGGCAGCACCGACTGGACGGGGCGGCTGTTGAGGCTCTCCCGGGCGTAACCGATGCCGTACGTCGCGGCCACGACCGCCACCCCGCCCGCGACGAGCAGGAACACGCCGCTCAGCGGATCCACGGACACGGCTGCGCCGAACAGCGGGAGCAAGCCGGGAAGCGATGCCGATAACGACTGGCCGGCCAATGCGCTCGCGCCGGCGATGACGCCGCACCCGCCGACAAAAGCCGTGCCCACCCCGCAGACGAACGGGCGAGTTCGTGCTGGAACGAACACACCCGCCACAGCACTGAGCAAGCCGACGCCGATCGCCGCGACAAGCCCGGAGGAGATGAGGTTCATCGTCCGGTCAGCTTTCGCAAACCCGCCACGATCTCCTCGGGGCGGGGTGGGCAACCGGGGATCTCCAGATCGACCGGCACCACATCACGCACGGCTCCCACGACGCCGTACGCCCTGGCAAGAGCACCGCAGCCGCGAGCGCAGTCCCCTACAGCCACTACGAAACGCGGCTTTGCAAGCGCCTCGTACGTGCGCCGCAGCGGCTCCGCCATGTTTCGAGTGACCGGGCCGGTGACCAGCAAGGCATCGGCGTGCCGTGGTGACGCCACCAGCCGTGCCCCGTAGCGCTCGGCGTCGTACACCGGCCCGAACGCGGAAGCGATCTCGACCTCGCAGCCGTTGCACGAGCCCGCATCGACGTGCCGGAACTGCACCGAGCCACCCAGCTCGCTCGCAGCAGGCAGCAACTCTCCCGACAGTGCGGGGCCAGGTTCGGCAATGCGCCCGATTCGACGGATCTCTCTTAGCAAGCTCAACACGCGGTGCTCCCACATCGACTTCCAAGTAGTAGTCAGGGGTTACGGATCTTCAACCGCTCAAGAACCGGGAGACTCCCCAGGACCGCGCAAGTCGTCGAGCAGCTCGACCTGCCCGGACAACACTCCGGTCAAGATTGCCCGAGCCACCACCAGCAGTTCCGCGACCTGCGGGCTGGTCAGCGAGTAGATGACCGCGGAACCTCGCCGGGACGTGGTGACGAGTCCGGCACGGCGCAGTACCGCCAGCTGCTGCGAAAGGTTCGCCGACTCGACCCCGACCTCGGGGAGCATTTCGGACACCGCGTGATCTCGCTCGCTCAACAGCTCAAGCACCCGAATTCGAGCGGGGTGACCCAAGGTCTTGAAAAATTCAGCCTTCAACTGATAAAGGGGCGTGCTCACCTGACTCCCTCCGCGAAAATTCCAGGGCCCACACCGTTCGCCCGCGAGCCGAGCCTTCCGATGACGCCCCCGGACGCCCTCCGTGGAACCGCCCCACCACAAGCAAGTACGAAAATCACTAGTTGCATACTTTAGCAACTGCTTGAGTCGGCATGAGACCTGGCCATCAAGAGCACCCGAGACGGACGGAACGGACGCAGGTCGCGGCACGCCGCCCCGGCAGGGACCCGGAGGCCAGGGGATCGTGCCGACAACACGCCACCAGCTCCCCTGCCGGACGTGAGCACCACCGCTTCGCCCACCGGCGCCGGCTCCGACTCCCCCGCTCACGCCGAGTCGGCCCACGTCCTACCGCTGGATCACTCGCCGCCACTGCTCCAACAATGTCCCGACCAGCGAATCAACCATCAGCGCGGAGGTGGAACCGGGCGCAGCGGCGATGGCAACTCCACCCCGGCGACAAGTGGACTGAATCCAATCAGCATCCCCGAACGCTCGACCCACCCCGAGGAGGCGTCCGGAGACAGCACTGTTCTCCGGCTGCGGATCTTTCACGAAGCCCAGAGCGCCTGGCGGACCCCCACGCAGTCAATGCCGACTCCGCCATGGCACCCGACGGAGGGCACCACCATTCCTGCCCAACAGGGGCACAGCCCATCGATGCCGGGGCGCTGCCCGCCCCCGGAGAGCGGGACCGGGCAGCGGCCCCCTTACCCCGACTTTTCGAAGGTAACCAGGCAAAGCATGGCAGAGATCAAAATTTGTTCAAAATCACACTCATTCGAGGGTAGCGGGACCATCCACGCCATGCTTTCCGTTCGTCAGCGACTTCGAACGGAGGGCGCAGCGCCTCTCACCACGCCATCGACGCCGCTACAACTGGCGAAAACCAGCAAGCAGGTGAACAGCGCGGCGATCCGCGGCCTGCCAACCGACGTCCGCGATCATCGCCGAGACCGCAGAGCGTCGAAATCAACTTCTCGGCCGCAGAATCCTCCGCCACGACGCAGCTGGCAACACCACGATCCGGGGACCCGTCATCCAACGCCACAGCGGCAGAAGCGCCAAGCAAAGAACGACCGATCCGCCACGGCGAACCAGAGGACTCCTCATCGCTCCGCTACCTGCGGGTGCTGCACCGCTGCCGAGTTGCGCCGAGGCCGCTGAGTGGCCTCGGCCAACGCACGTGACAGCGCCGGTGCTTCCCACCGCTGCACCAACCGATCAAATTCCGCGCACGCTCCCTCGAGGTTCCGGCGCACGATCCATGGGGTGTTCCTGCGTGTCCGCGTGGGATTTGGTCTGTCGGAGGTCGTGGTGCGTGCTCGTTACCAGCACCTACCCACTGTCCTCCGCATCCGCCGCCAGCTGCGGCGCAATCACGGCGAGCCCTCACCGCTGATCCGGTTGGACCTCGTGCTGAACAGCCGTTCTGTCCCGATTGGCAGGCAAGCAGGGGCCAACCCCTCGGGAGCTCGGTTCCGCGGTGCCGCCGCCGAACGTTCCACTGGTCGTTGTGCGAGGGGGCATCCTGGCGGGCGTGCTGACGAACTCTGACGAGCAGAGCGCGGGCCTCTCCGTGGCGCAGGTGGTGGAACTGCTCGATGCCGTTGCCGGTGAGCCCGAGGATGACGCGGCCAACGTGTTCGAGCGGCTGAGCTCGGAGCTGCCGGCAGGAGAAGCGGCGGGGTTGGTGGATCGCCTTCGTGACCTCCGGTCG
>NZ_JAIUJZ010000202.1:0-20731 GCF_020176775.1 Saccharopolyspora sp. 6M | reverse complement strand
GGCACTGCGCCTCGCTGCGGCCCGCCACGCTGGGGGGGCGGCCCGGTGGGTCGGTGGTCTTCGCCGGAGCCCGCCACGACGGCGACCGCGCCGGGCCCGACGAGGTGACCGCGCGGATGGTGACCGGTCGGGCGCAGCACGGCCCGTGGGCGCCCGGCCCGCGCCGCGGCGAACCCCGCTGGGTGGACCTGCACAGCGCCGAGCAGCAGCGCTCCGACGAGTTCTGGGCGTCCACGCTGGGCTGGGCCGTCGACGGCGACCGCTACCTCGCCGGGGACCGCCCGCTGGCGGCGCGTTCGGCCGCGCGGCTGGACGGGCGCTGGGACTGGGTGTGCCACTTCGCCACCGAGAACGTGCGGGAGGCCGCGGACCGCGCCGTCGTCGGCGGCGGCCGCGTCGTCGCCGAAGTGCGGCACCCGGTGCTCGACGAGGTCGTGCTGATCGCCGACCCGCGGGGCGCGGTCCTCGGCCTCACCACCGACACCGGAGCGTGGGGTGCGGCGCCCGCCTCGACCGGGTGACCGGCCGTGGGCCCCGGGCCGCGGGGCGAGCGGCGCGGGGCGAGGTCGGTGAGGACCTGGTGGGTCCGGTTGGCGCGCACCGACATCCGCTGCTCGCGGGCGGTCACGTCGATGTAGGTCTGGCTGGAGTTGATCGACGCGTGGCCGAGCAGCTTCGCGATCTCCGCCGCGTTCGCCCCGTCCTCGGCCAGCCGCGTCGCGAACGTGTGCCGCAGCGCGTGCACCATCGCGCCGCGCTGCACCCGGTCCGAGATCCCGGCCGCGCGCAGCGACTGGCGCACCAGGTACTGCAACCCGCCGCGGCGCAGCGGCTCGCCGCGGTGGTCCACGAACAGCGGCTCGGCACCGGGCAGCCGGTCGCCGAACCGCACCCGCCGCGAGCTCAGGTAGGCGCCGACGACCTCGTCCAGCGCGCCCTCGATGGGGATGGACCGGTTCTTGCCGCCCTTCCCGCGCACGTGCAGCCGCCGGTCACCGGGACGCCCGGCCAGCGACGCGACCGTGAGGTCCAGCAGCTCCGCCGAGCGCACCCCCGTGCACAGCAGCACCGCCAGCACCGCCAGGTCCCGCTCCGGCCACGGGTTCCGGGCCCGGCGCCCGCCTTCGGCGACCAGGCGCAGCAGGCGTTCCGGGGTGTCCTCGCCCTGCAGCGGTTTCGGCGTCGGCGGCGCGCTGCGCGGTTTCGGCACCACCTGCATGGGGTTGCCGCCGACGGCGCCCTCCACCACCAGGAAGCCGAAGAACCCGTTCCAGGTGGACCAGGCGCGGGTCACCGAGGATGCCGAGCGGGCCGCGGCGTGCCGGGCGAACGCGGAGCGCAGCTCGGTGGCGGTCACCTCCGCCACCGGCAGCTCCGCGACGCGGGTGCCGGTGATCTCGGCCAGCGCCGCGCCCACCGAACCCAGGTCCAGCCGGTAGGCGCGCAGCGAGTTCGCGGCGAGCTTCCTGGCCTGCAGGTGCTCCAGGTACACCTCGACCCAGCGCGCCACCGAACCCCCGGTCGCCTCCCGCACCACCGCACCTCCAGCTCCGCGAATGATCATCCGCTTCCGATGGAACCAGACGCCACCGACGATCTCGCGGCGGCACGGCTCAGCGGGCGGCGGTCAGCGTGAACTCGGCGCGGGTGCGGACCACCCCGTTGACCTGGAGCTCCACCGCGTGCCCGCCCGGGTGGTAGCGGCGGGTGGTGATCTCCCGGAACGAGTGGCGCTTGGCCAGCTCCCAGGTGCCGCCCGGTTCGAGCGTCCGGGTGGTGAGCTTGAAGGTCTTGGCGGTCCGCCCGCCGTTCGCCTTCCGGTGGTGCACCAGGTAGTCGACGGCGAGCGCGACCGGTTCGGCACCGGTGTTGACCAGGGTGCTGCGGAACTCCAGCGCCCCGCCGATGGCGACGCTGCCCGCGTCGAGCGCCAGTTCCCCGACCCGAACCTGCGGGGCGGGGGAGTAGCCGAGCAGCGCCAGCGCCTCCGGGTGGCCCTGCTTGACCAGCGTCCGCAGCCCGTGCCGCGCCACCCGCGAGGTGTGCTCGCCCGGCTCGCCGAGCCAGCGCGCTGCGGTCTGCACGACCAGCTCCGGGTGGTCCCGGCTGAGGTCGTTGAGGTGGTTGGCGGCCGAGCGGCGCACGTAGTCGCTGGTGTCGCCGTGCAGCGCGTCGATGATCGGCACCGTGGCGGTCGGTTCGGCCAGCAGCGCCCGCACCCGCTTCGCCCACGGCAGGTACGGCCGGGTGCCCTCGGACGCGAGCCGCCGCACGTGCTCGTCGGGGGAAGCCGTCCACTCCCGGATCCGGCCCAGCGCGCGGTGCAGGTCCTGCTCCAGCAGGCCGCGGAGCGCGAACTCGGAGCTCAGCAGCGGGGTCAGCTCCGCCAGCGAGTCCAGCGCCGCGTCGAACGCCGTGCCGGTGCCCTCCGCCACGGCGCGGGAGACCACGGCCTCGGTCACCGGCCACACCAGCCAGCCCGCGAACCCGGGCGAGGTGCGCGCCGCCCGCACCGCCGCCAGCAGGGCCGCGGTGTCACCGGGCACGTCCGCCAGCAGCGCGTCCCGCAGCAGGTCGCAGCGCTGCCGCAGGCCCAGCGGGCCCAGCCGCGCCGCCGCGGCCCGCACCGCGTGCGGCGGTGCGCCGGTCGCTCCCTCGAACACCCGCGCCAGGTCCCGCGCCACGTCGGCGCCCACCAGCTCGTCGGCGAACGGCATCGTTTCGCTCCCACCCGGCCCACCGGCCGCTCGTCCCACGTCGGAGAACTCCTACCAGCCACCGCCGACACGCCCGAGCCCGGCCGGGCCACGTTTAATCCCGACCGGTTCGGGCGATCACGTGCGGTGTGGAACAACGGGAGGCACCCGACGTGCCGCGCGGACTGCGCGTCGCGGGCGCCGTCAGCTGGCGGCTGCTCGCGATCGCGGCGGTGCTGTTCGTGCTGGGGCGGATCGCGTCGGTGCTCGCGGAGCTGGTGATCGCGCTCGGCGTGGCGCTGCTGCTGGCCGCGCTGCTGGCGCCGCTGGTCGACCGGCTCACCCGCTGGGGAGTGCCGCGCACCGCCGCGACCGTGCTGGCGCTGCTGCTCGGGCTGGTGGTGGTGGGCGGGGTGCTCGCGCTCGTGGTCATCACCGTGATCAACGGGCTGCCCGGGTTGCAGGCGCAGGCCGCCCAGACCGTGGAGGGCGTCCACCACTGGCTGCGCACCGGGCCGCTGCGGCTCAGCCAGGGGCAGCTGGACGACTGGGTGCAGCGCATCACCGACTACCTGCGCACCAGCCAGAGCGGGGGGGCCGCCGCGGGGGGGGGGGCCGCGCCGCGCCCCCCCCCCCGGGGGGCCGGGGGGGGGCCCGCCCCATAAACCACCACACCCCCCCCCCCCCCCCCACCCCCCCCCCCCCCCCCGGGGGGCCCCCCGGGGGGGGCGGCCCCCCCCGCGACGACCGTGCTCAGCGTCGGCAGCGGACTGCTGCTGGCGCTGTTCACGCTGATCTTCTTCCTGCGCGACGGCGGCCGGATCTGGCGGTTCGCGCTGCGGGTCGCCGTGCCCGCCCACGTGCGGGACCGGGTGGACGTGGCCGGGCAGCACGCGTTCCACTCGCTGGTCGCCTACGTGCGGGCGAGCGCGGCCGTGGCGCTGATGGACGCGGTGGGCATCGGCGTCGGCTGCGCCCTCGTCGGAGTACCGCTGTCGGCGGCGCTGGCCGCGCTGGTGTTCCTCGGCGCGTTCGTGCCCTACGTCGGCGCGATGATCACCGGCTCGATCGCGGTGCTCATGGCGCTGGTCACGACCGGGCCGCTGCCCGCGATCATCGTGCTCGCGGTGGTCGTCGGCGTCATGCAGCTGGAGGGGCACGTGCTGCAGCCGCTGATCCTCGGGCACGCGGTGCGGCTGCACCCGCTGGCGATCGTCCTCGGCGTGACCGCCGGGTTCCTCGGCGCGGGAGTGGCGGGCGCGGTGTTCTCGGTACCGGTCATCGCGCTGCTCAACGCGGGCATCCGGGCGCTCGCCGAACCGCCGCCGGAGGCGGGTGCCGAACCGGCGGCGGAGGGCGCCGAACCACCGGCGGAGCCGGGTGCCGAGTGGCCGGCGCAGGCCGGTGCCGAGCCCGCGGCCGACGCGGCGAACCCCGATTAGCGCCGCGCCCGGCGTGCGATCACCGGGGCCCGCGCACCTACAGTCGGGTGACGGCACCGGACCGGCCGGTGCGGGACCGAGAGGACGGCCAGCGGGTGCGCAAGGTGAAGGACTTGACCGGACCGGGCGTGACGGACCGGTTCGGCATCGGCGGCACCGACCTGGGGGTGATGGCGCAGGCACCGGACGGGCGGATCGTGTCGGTCTTCGGCGACACCTTCGAACGCGCCGGCGTCGGCGGTCCCGGCTGGCGCTCCCCGGTGGTCCTGTTCGCCGATCCGGGCACCGCCACCGCGGGCATCGGCTGGACCGGCTCCGCCGGGCCGGACTCCTACGCCGGGCAAGCGCTGCCGTACCAGCACGACTCCGTGATCCAGGGGCGGCGCGTCAGCACCGTCATCCCCACCGACCTGATCACCGTCGGGGACGTGATGTACCTGCACGTCATGGTGTGCGAGGGGATCGGCAACGTGCACTGGACCGAGGTGCACGGCTCCACCGACAACGGCGAGACCTGGCAGCACACCGGCACCACCTGGCCCGGCGACCTGCACGGCGGACTGTTCCAGATGCTGACCTGGGGGCTCGGCGACGACGGTTACGCGTACGCGTTCACCACCGGTTTCCGCCGCGACCAGGGCCTGCTGCTGCACCGGGTGCCCGCCGACCGGATCACCGATCCCGGTGCCTGGGAGGGCTGGGGGTTCCGCGACGGCCGGTGGGCGTGGGGCAACCCGCCGACGATCGCGCTCACCGGTGCCTACGGCGAGCTGTGCCTGCGGCCGGTCGGCGGCCGGTGGCTGCTGTCGCTGTTCAACGCGGGCGACTACCGGATCGACGTGCTGAACCTGGACGTGCCCACCGCGAACCTGTACGAGGCGCCGCGCGCGACCGCCGTGCACGGCTCGTCCTGGCCCGGTGAGGACCACTCCAGCGGGCAGGTCGCGCAGCTCTACGGCGGCTACATCGTGCCCGGCTCCACGCTCGACGACCTGCACCTCGTGGTGAGCCAGTGGAACACCGAGCGGAACTGGCCGTACAAGGCCATGCAGTTCGCCGGGAGCGCCCCGCGGAGCTGATCGCGCCCGCCGCTACCGTGACCGCATGGACAGCATCGCAGAGCTCCGGTCCCGGCTGCGCGGCTTCGCCGAAGCGCGGGACTGGGGCCGGTTCCACACCCCGAAGAACCTCGCGATGGCGCTCAGCGGTGAGGCCGGGGAGCTGATCGCCGAACTCCAGTGGCTCGACGACACCGCCGTCGCCGACGGGCTCGCGAACGGCGAGCTGACCGGGCGGCTCGCCGACGAAGCCGCCGACGTCCTGCTGTACCTGGTGCAGTTCGCCGAAGCCACCGGCATCGACCTCGTCCGGGCCGCGCACGACAAGATCGACCGCAACGAGTCCCGCTACCCGGTCCACCTCGCCCACGGCAACGCCACCAAGAGCACCGAGCTCTAGCGCACCCGGTGCCCGTGGCGCGGCACCCGGTTGCACACTGCTGGGATGGCGGAGTCGTCGCAGCTGCTGCTGGTGCTGGACCTGGTCGGGACGTTCGCGTTCGGCCTCAACGGGGCGCTCACCGCGGTGCGGGCCGTGCGGTTGGACCTGGTCGGGGTGCTGACGCTGGGGATGATGACCGCGCTGGGCGGCGGGATCCTGCGCGACGTGCTCATCCAGTCGTTGCCGCCCGCCACGTTCAGCGACCTCGCGTACCTGGGTGCGGCCGCGGCGGGCGCGCTGGTGGCCTTCTTCCTGAGCCTGCCGCTGGAGCGGTTCACCCTGCTCATCGTGGTGTTCGACGCGATCGGGCTGAGCGTGTTCTGCGTGACCGGGGCGACGAAGGCGCTGGAGTTCGGGCTCGGCGGAGTGCAAGCGGTGCTGCTCGGCGGCCTCACCGCCGTCGGCGGCGGCACGCTGCGCGACGTGATGCTGCGGAAGGTGCCGACCGTGCTGGTCAGCGACCTGTACGCGGTGCCCGCGCTGGTCGGGGCCGGGATCGCGGTGGGCGCCGCGCACCTCGACCTGGGGCCGCTGGTCGTGGCGGGGGTGGCCGCGCCGGTGTGCTTCGCGATCCGGATGTTCGGCGTCGTGTTCGAGCTCAACGTCCCCACCGCGCCCGGCCGCGGCTCCCGCGAGCAGGACTGACCGGCCGCGCCGAGTTCCGCGGTCGCCGCCCGGCGAACGCTCCGGCCGCTGCGCACAATCCAAGGGAGTCCGACAGAGCGAGGAGCCGCCATGACCGCCGATCCCGTCTCGTCCGTGCTCGCGGGAGCCGCGGACGCCACGAGCTGGCAGGAGGACTTCTACCGCGACCTGCACCAGCACCCGGAGCTGTCCCACCAGGAGCACCGCACCGCGGAGAAGGTCGCCGGACGGCTCCGCGAGCAGGGCTACGAGCTGCACACCGGCGTCGGCGGCACCGGAGTCGTCGGGGTGTTGCGCAACGGATCCGGCCCGGTGGTGCTGCTGCGCGCCGACATGGACGCGCTGCCGGTGCGGGAGGCGACCGGACTGCCCTACGCCAGCACCGCCACCTCCGGCGAGGACGGCGAGGGCTCGCCCGTGATGCACGCCTGCGGCCACGACGTGCACGTGACCTGCCTGCTCGGCGCCGCGCAACTGCTCGCGGCGGACACCGAGCACTGGAGCGGCACCGTCATCGCCCTGTTCCAGCCCGCCGAGGAGTCCGGCGACGGTGCGCAGGGCATGGTCGACGACGGGCTGGCGGACCTGGTGCCGAAACCCGACGTCGCCCTCGGCCAGCACGTGATGCCGTACCCGGCCGGGATCGTCGGCACCCACGCCGGACCGACGTTCGCCGCCGCCGACAGCATGCGCATCACCGTGCACGGCCGCGGCGGGCACGGCTCGATGCCGCAGGCGACCGTCGACCCGGTGGTGCTCGCCGCGCACATCGTGGTGCGGTTGCAGACCGTCGTGTCCCGCGAGGTCGCGCCCACCGACCCGGTGGTGCTCACCGTCGGCAGCATCCTCGCCGGGACGAAGAGCAACGTCATCCCGGACCAGGCGACCATCGAGCTGAACCTGCGCACCTACGACGAGCGGACGCGCAGCCAGGTCCTCGACGCGGTGGAGCGCATCGTCCGCGCCGAGTGCCAGGCGTCCCGTTCCCCGCGGGAACCCGAGTTCGAGATGTTCGCCCGGTTCTCCCTCACCGACAACGACGCCGACACCACCGAGAAGGTCACCGCCGCGCTCACCGGCCACTTCGGCGCCGACCGGGTGGAGGACATCGGGCGGGTCACCGCCAGCGAGGACTTCGGCGACCTGCCCGCCGCGTGGGGGACTCCGTACTCGTACTGGGCGTTCGGCGGCACCGACCCCGATCGGTTCGAGCGGGCCAGCAGGGAGGGCCGGGTCTCGCAGGACATCCCGGTCAACCACTCCGGCACCTTCGCACCGGTGCTCCAGCCGACGCTGCGCACCGGCACCGGCGCGCTCGTCGTCGCCGCGCTGGCCTGGCTGGCCTGAGATGAGCGTTCCCGGTTACGTCTGGATCCTGACGATCGTCGTGATCATCGGCCTGCTGTTGTTCGACTACGTCTTCCACGTCCGGAAGCCGCACACCCCGGGGCTGCGGGAGGCGGCGGTGTGGTCGGCGCTCTACGTCGGCATCGCCATCGTGTTCGGCCTGCTCGTGTGGATCTTCGGCGGGACCACGATGGGCGCGGAGTACTTCGCCGGGTACGTCACCGAGAAGGCGTTGTCGGTGGACAACCTGTTCGTCTTCTTGATCATCATCTCCAGCTTCAAGGTGCCGCACGCCGACCAGCAGAAGGTGCTGCTGTTCGGCATCGTGTTCTCGCTGTTCGCGCGGACCGGGTTCATCTTCATCGGCGCCGCGCTGATCAACACCCTCGCGTGGGTGTTCTACCTGTTCGGGCTCGTCCTGCTCATCACGGCGGGGAACCTGCTGCGGCCCTCGGAGTCCGAGGACCGCACCGCCGACAACGTGATCATCCGGCTGGCCAAGCGGTTCTTCCACACCAGCGACGACTACGACGGCGACAAGCTGTTCACCCACGTCGACGGCAAGCGGATGCTCACCCCGATGCTGCTGGTGATGGTCTCCATCGGCGGTACCGACCTGCTGTTCGCGCTCGACTCGATCCCGGCGATCTTCGGGCTCACCCAGAACGTGTACCTGGTGGTCACGGCCACCGCGTTCTCGCTGCTGGGGTTGCGGCAGCTGTACTTCCTCATCGACGGGCTGCTGGACCGGCTGATCTACCTGTCGTACGGGTTGGCGGTCATCCTCGGGTTCATCGGCGTCAAGCTCGTGCTGCACGCCCTGCACGAGAACAACGTGCCGTTCATCAACGGCGGCCGGCCGGTGCACGTCGTGGAGATCAGCACCGGCGTGTCCCTGGGCGTGATCATCGGCGTGCTGGTGATCACCGTGCTGGCCTCGCTGCTGAGCGCGCGGGGCCGGGCGAAGAACACCATCGCCGGGGCCCGCAGGCACGCCGAGCAGTACCTCGACGAGGGCTACGAGACCGATCCGGCGGCCCGGCAGCGCACCTACGAGAAGCTGCTCGACGAGGAACGCCGGCTCGACGCGCTGCCCGCGAAGTTCCGGGCCGAGATCCACGACGAGCCGGGCCTGCGGGACTCGCTGCGCCGCGCCCACGCCAAGCACCGCGACGCCGTGCACGAGCAGCGGGCCGGGCGCGACCGCACCGACGGGGACCCGACCGGCGCCGGCTGACCGCGGCCGGAGCCGTCACGGCCGGAACGCGCTGGGCGCCGAACCCGTCTCCCGCTTGACCATCGTGGTGAACGCCGCCGGGTTGCCGTAGCCCAGCTCGGCGGCGACCGAGGTGACGGTGCGCCCCGACGCCAGCGACCGCACCGCGTGCAGCGCGCACGCCCGCTGCCGCCACGCGTGGAAGGTCGACCCGGTCTGCGCCGGGAACAGCCTGCTGAAGGTGCGCTCGCCGACGTGCAGCTCCGCCGCCCACCGCGAGCTCGGATCGTGCACGTCCGGGGCGGCCAGGAACCGTTCGCACAACCGGCGCAGCCCCGGGTGGCGCGGCAGCGGCAGGTCGAACGGCAGCGGCGCCAGCGACCGGATCTCGTGCAGCACCAGCTCCACCAGCGCGCCGTCCCGCCCGGCCGGGTCGTACTCGGGCTCCACGTCCACCGCGGCCAGCAGCAGTTCGCGCAGCAGCGGCGACACCTCCACCACCCGGCACCGGTCCGGGAACCACGGCACCGCTCGCGGCTCCAGGTACAGGCTGCGGGTGGTCACGCCGTTCATCAGCACCTGGTGATCGGTCCCGGCGGGGACGAGCACCGCGCGGTGCGCCGGGACAGTCCAGTCGCCGTCCGCGGTCTCCACCCGCATCACCCCGGTCGCGCCGTACAGCAGCTGCGCGCGGCGGTGGCGGTGCATCGGCAGCAGGTGGCCCGGCGGGTAGTCGGTGCCGATCGCCAGCACCGGCCGGTCCAGGTCCTCCAGCTCCGCGATCGGCACGTTGCGCACCCCGCGATGGTATGCCCGGTTCGGCGAGTGCTCGGAGGAACGTGGCCGGACGACGAATGCGGGCCAGTGCGCCGGGCGCCTAGCGTGCTGGAAGTGCTGACCTCCTTCCTCGTGCTGTTCTGCTTCGGCTGCCTGACCGGCGTCACCACGGTGCTGTTCGGCTTCGGCGGCGGGTTCGTGACCGTGCCGGTGGTGTTCGGGTTCGTCGTCGCCACCTCCGGGTCCGACGCGATGCACGTGGCGGTGGCGACCTCGACCGCGGTGATGATCGTGAACTCGGTGTCGGCGACGCTGGCGCAGGCCCGCGCCGGGCGGTTGCGCCGCGACTACCTGTGGCCGCTGGTGCTGTTCATCGCGGTCGGCGCGGTGCTCGGGTCGCTGCTGGCCGGGCTGGTGCCGGACGGGGTGCTGCACCTGCTGTTCGTGGCGTACCTGGCGATCACCATCGTGGACGGGCTGTTCCGCAGCGGGTTCCTCGGCTCCCGGGACCGCGCCGTGCCGCCGCGCCCGCTCGGCCGCGCCACCACGACCGCGGGCGGCACCGGGATCGGCGCGGTGGCCGCGCTGCTCGGAGTCGGGGGCAGCGTGCTGACCGTCCCCCTGCTGCGGCGCCGGGGCTTCCCGATGGCGGACGCCGCGGCGATGGCGAACCCGCTGAGCGTGCCGATAGCGCTCGCGGGGACCGCCGTGTACGCGTTCGGGTCCCCGGCGGTGGCCGTGGCGGGGCGGATCGGGTTCGTCGACCTGCTCGCCGCGGCGGCGCTGCTGTGCGGTTCGCTGCCCGCGATCGCGGTGACGAAGCGGGTGACCGGGCGGATCCCGGACCGAGTGCACGCGGTGGCGTACCTGGTGCTGCTCGTGGTGGTGCTGATCTCGATGGTGATCACCGGCGCCTGACGGCGATCCTCGAAGGTGGGTCGGGGATTCCTAGGGTCCGCGGACCTCCGAGGTTTCCGCGTGCAGGCCGCAGAGTCGTGGCACGGCCGCGAAGCGCGCGGTCGCCGAACCACCGGAGGAAACCGTGTCCGCACCGCTGTCCCTCGACGCGTCCACGCCGCGCCCGCGCCCCGCATTCCTGGCACGCCCGCACGGGCTGTTCATCGGAGGGGAGTGGCGGCAGGCCCGCGCGGGCGCGTCGTTCCCGGCCGTCGACCCGGCCACCGAGCAGGACCTCGCCGAGATCGCCCTCGCCGACGCGGGCGACGTGGACGCCGCGGTCGCCGCCGCCCGCGCCGCGTTCGACGACCCGTCCTGGTCCGCGCTGAGCCCGCCCCGCCCCCGGGGGGGGGGGGGGGGGGGGCGCCCCCCCCCGGGGGGGGGCCCGGGGGGGGGGGCGCCCCCCCCCCGGCCCCCCGGGGCCCCCCCCCCCCGCGCGCCGCCCCCCCCCCCCCCGCCCCCGCCCCCCCCCCCCCCGGCCCGGGGGCGGGGGGGGCGCCCCCCCCCCGACGCGCTGCGGGAGCACCAGGAGGAGCTCGCCACCCTCGACTCGCTGGAGATGGGCGCACCGCTGGCGCTGACCCGCGGCATGGTCGAGCACGCCGCCGAGGTGTTCCGGCACTACGCGGGCTGGCCCACGAAGCTCTACGGCCAGGTCGGCCCGACCGACCCGTCCCGCCTGCACTACGTGCTGCGCCAGCCGGTCGGCGTGGTCGGCGCGATCGTCGCCTGGAACGGGCCGCTGCTGCAGGCCGCGTGGAAGCTGGCGCCCGTCCTGGCGACCGGCAACACCGTGGTGTTCAAACCGGCCGAGCAGAGCTCGCTCAGCGCGCTGCGGCTCGCGGACCTGCTGGCCGCCGAACTGCCCGCCGGGGTGGTCAACGTGATCACCGGTCCGGGCGACGTGACCGGGCAGGCGCTGATCTCGCACCCCGGCGTCGACAAGATCAGCTTCACCGGCTCGGGCGAGGTCGGCAAGCACATCGTGCGCACCTCCGCGGACTCGCTGGCGCGCGTCACCCTGGAGCTGGGCGGGAAATCGCCCGCGATCGTGTTCGCCGACGCCGACCTGGAGGCCGCCGCCGCGCAGGCCGCGATGGGGTTCTGCGCGGGCAGCGGGCAGTCGTGCGTGGCGGGCAGCCGCATCTTCGTGCAGGAACCCGTGCGCGACCGGTTCGCCGAGCTGCTGACCGCGGAGCTCGCGCGCATCCCGATCGGCGACCCGTTCCACCCGCGGACGCTGATGGGGCCGCTGGCGTTCCGCGGGCACTACGAGCGCGTCACCTCCTACCTGGACCTCGCCCGGCAGGAAGGCGCCACGATCGCCGCGGGTGGCACGGGCATCGGCGGGCTGTACGTGCCGCCGACGCTGCTCACCGACGTCACCGCGGACATGCGGGTCGCGCGGGAGGAGATCTTCGGGCCCGTCGCGGCGCTGCAGCCGTTCACCGACGAGGACGAGGTGGTGCGGGCGGGCAACGACACCACCCACGGGCTGTCCGCCTCGGTGTGGACCCGCGACGTCGGCACCGCGCACCGCACCGCCGCGCGGCTGCGCGCCGGCACGGTGTGGATCAACTCCGGGCAGGAGATGAGCAGCGGGAGCGTGCCCTTCGGCGGGTTCGGGCAGTCCGGTCTCGGCCGCGAGCACGGCACCGACGTCCTCGACGCCTACACCGAGGCGAAGACGGTGATGCTGGGGCTGTGACGGCGGTGCTGCGCCCACCGGCCGCACCGCCGTTCACCGGTTCGGCCGTACCGGGAGCCCGCTACCGGGGGACCGGGTTGATCACCGACCGACCGGACGGTTAAGAATGGGCCCCGGCCAGCGCGCCCCGCGCCGGTCCGGGACCGCCCCGCCGTCCCGGGCCGGCGGAGCGGGCCGTCCGCGGTGGCAGCAGGCACTGACGACGCCGGGGTGCCGCCCCGGTCCTGGGAGCGGAGGAAAGTCATGAGCACACCAGCTGTCCCCGGCGAGGTCGCCGTCATCGGCGGCGGCCGGATGGGGTCGGGCATCGCGCAGACCTTCGCCATCGCAGGCGCCGACGTGTCCATCGTGGAGAGCGGCGCGGACGGCGCCGCCGCCGCGACCGACCGGATCGCGGGCAGCGTCCGGCGGGCCGCCGACCGCGGCAAGCTCGCCGAGGACCCCGCGGACCTGCTCGGCAGGCTGCGGGTGCTGACCGGCGTCGCGGACCTGCCGGGCGGCGTCGAGCTGGTCGTCGAAGCGGTGCCCGAGCAGCTGGAGCTCAAGGTCGAGGTGCTGACCGCGGTGGAGGACGTGCTCGGCCCGGACGCGGTGCTGGCCTCCAACACCAGTTCGCTGCCGATCGCCGAGCTGTCCGCGGCGCTGCGCGAACCGCGGCGGTTCCTCGGGATGCACTTCTTCAACCCGGTGCCCGCCTCGCAGCTCGTGGAGCTCGTCGCCGGGCCGGACACCGCCGCGGACGTGCTCGGCGGCGCCCGCGACTGGGTGCGCGGCCTCGGCAAGACCGAAGTGCAGGTGCGGGACTCGCCGGGCTTCGCCACCAGCCGCCTCGGCGTGCTGCTCGGCCTGGAGGCGATCCGGATGCTCGAAGAGGGCGTCGCCGACGCCGAATCCGTGGACACCGCGATGCGGCTCGGCTACCGGCATCCGATGGGGCCGCTGCGCTCCACCGACCTCGTCGGGCTCGACGTGCGGCTCGCCATCGCCGAACACCTGCGTGCCACGCTCGGCGAGCGGTTCGCCCCGCCGCAGCTGCTGCGGGACAAGGTCGAACGCGGGGAACTCGGCCGCAAGACGGGGATCGGGTTCTTCGCGTGGTGAGCGGGTAGCGGCAGCCGGGCAGGTTCGAAGGCAGGGCGGCAGCGCTCTTCGTCGCGAGCGGACGCCGTCAGCGGATGGCGGGGTCCACTGCGTCCTCTGCGGGGCCGGTCTTCGCCGGAGTGGTGCGAGGATCGCTCGGGGTCGGAGCTTCGTGGTCGGTCGGAGTATCGGAATACGGGTTCGTGGCGGGGTTCGCGGCTCCGGTGGGGTCGGCGAGGACCGCTCGCGCGCGGTCCACGTCGAGCGCCCCGTCCCACTTGGCGATCACCAGCGTCGCGACCGCGTTGCCGTAGAAGTTCACCAGCGCCCGGCACTCCGACATGAACTTGTCGATGCCGAAGATCAACATGATGCCCGCAGCGGGCACCGTGCCGATGGTGGACAACGTGGCGGTGAGCGCGATGAACCCGCCGCCCGCGACCCCGGCCGCACCCTTCGAGGTCAGCAGCATGACCGCCAGCAGGCCCAGCTGCTGCCCGATGCTCAACGGCGTGTCGGTGGCCTGCGCGATGTACAGCGCCGCCAGCGACAGGTAGATCGCCGCGCCGTCCAGGTTGAAGCTGTACCCGGTCGGCACCACCAGCCCGACCGTCGCGCGGTCCGCGCCCAGCGCCGTCAGCTTCCGCATCAGCCCCGGCAGCGCCGGTTCCGCGGTGGACGTGCCGAGCACCAGCAGGAACTCCTCCTTGAAGTACCGGAACAACCGGAACACGTTCAACCGCACGTAGGCGCCCAGCACTCCGCCGAGCACCACCACCACGAAGAACAGCGAAGTCCCGTAGAACAGCGCGATCAACGTGCCCAGGCTGCTCAACGCGGACACCTCGAACGCGCCGACCGCGTAGGCCATCGCGCCGAACGCGCCCAGCGGCGCGGCCTTCATCACGAAGCCCAGGACCTTGAACACGGCCTCGGTCAGCCGGTTCACCCCGGCGATGATCGGCTCGCCGACCGGCCCGACCGCTTTGACGGCGATGCCGAACAGCACGGCCAGGAAGATGATCTGCAGGATGTCGCCGTCGACGAACGCGCCGAAGAAGCTCTCCGGGACCAGGTGGGTGAACAGCTCCCACCAGTGCTGCCGTTCGCCGTCGGCGATGTACTGCTGGGCGTCCCCGCTTGTGCAGCGATTCCGGCCGGGCGTGCACTCCGACGCCGAGCCGGGTGACGTTGATGGCGACCAGCCCCAGCAGCAGCGCGGCGATCGTGCCCAGCTGGAAGTAGGTGAGCGCCTTCAACCTGGTGATGCCGACCTTCTTCAGGTCGGCGACGTTGGCGATGCCGCCGATGATGGTGAGGAACACGATCGGCCCGATCAGCATCTTCATCGCCGCGATGAACGTGGTGCCGATCGGCTGCATGGCCTCGCCGAGCTCGGGCCGCCACCACCCGAGGAGCACGCCCACGACGATGGCGATCAGCACGTGCACGTACAACTGCCGGTACCAGGGCTTCGGGGCGGGCTGCGGTGCGGCATGCGTCATTGCACTCTCCTGCACGTCGTTCGGGCGGCGTCCGGGATCAGCCGCGGGGGAGCAGCCGTTCGGCGATGCGCGCCCCGAGCCGTTCCAGCAGCGGTGCGGCGTCGCGCATGCAGCGCGCCGAGTCGGCGTCGAGGTCGGTGATGGTGGGCGCGACGTCGGGACCAGCCGCCGCAGAGTCCGAAGTGGACGGATGATTTCCGGGGTTGCGGCGGCGATCGGAGTGCCGGCGTCCCGGGCCGCGCGAGCGGCACCGGCGGGTTCGTTGCCGCGCGGCATCGGCCGGACCAGCCGTGAGTCGTGCGGCCCCCGCGGGTGCGGCCCGGCGAGCTCGGCCGACCGGGGGAGATCGGGGGCGCGCCCGGTGGGCGCGGCCGACCGTCCGTCGCCGTCGGTGCTCGCGCTGCCGCCGAGCCCACCACCTCGCGGGCGAGGCCGGCGGTGGCGGTCGGCGCGTCGAGCGGCCCCCGGACGAATCGAGCGCGACCAGCACCCGCCCCATGAATCCTCCTCGACCCGGCCGGAACGTGGGAACCACCGTGGCCCGGCCGCCGTCGCGGCGTCCAAGAGTAAGTTGCTACCCGAGCCATAGGTTCACCGAATGAATGCCGCACACGCTGCGACGACGCCCGACCCGGGAGGCCGACCCCGATGGACACCCGGCAGCTGGAGTACTTCCTCGCCGTCGTCGACCACGACGGGTTCGGCCGCGCAGCCCAGGCACTGCACCTCGCGCAGCCGTCGCTGTCGCAGGCCATCGCCGGACTCGAACGCGAACTCGGGGTGCGGCTGTTCCACCGGGTCGGGCGCGGCGTGGTGATCAGCAACGCGGGCCGCGAACTCGTCGGCCCGGCGCGGCAGGTGCTGCGGGACCTGCGGGCCGCGCGCGCCACCGTGGACTCGGTGAAGGGCGTGCTGCGCGGGCGGGTGGAACTCGCCACGATGCCCTCGCCCGGCATCGAACCGCTCGGCGCGCTCACCGCCGAGTTCGCCCGGCGCCACCCCGGCGTCGTCGTCGGTGCCGACGCGGCGTTCACCGCCGACGAGGTGGTGCAGCTGATCAAGCAGGGCGCCTGCGAGCTCGGTCTCGTCGGTGCTCCCGCGCCGCCCCGCGCGCCCGGGGTCGAGGTGATCCCGTTGGAGGAGCAGGGTTTCCTGCTCGTCGGCGCCCCGGAGCACGAGTTCCCCGCCGCGGATCCGGTGCGGCTCGCCGACCTCGCCGACGCGCGGCTGATCGCCTCCCCGCCGGGCAGCCTGATGCGCGGCATCGTCGACGACGCGCTCGCCGGGGGAGTGCCGGTGCGGATCGCCGCCGAAGTGGCGCACCGGACGTCGATCCTGCCGCTGGTGCTGCAAGGCGTGGGCCTCGCCGTGCTGCCCGCCGCGTGGGCGCCGCTGGCCCGGCGCTGCGGGCTGCGCCTCGCCCGCATCGACCACCCGGCCCGGCTGCACGTGGCGCTGCTGAGCCGCACCGCCCCGCTCACCCCGATCGCCGAAGCGTTCCGCGCGGTCGCCCGCGAGCACCGGGCCGCCGACTACCTGGACGAGGCCCGCTGAACGGTGCGGATAGGCCCGGCCTATGCATCGCATCGCCGACGCGTCTTGGACGCGTGCTGCGCCGCCGGGCTTCACTCGGGCCACCACCGCCCGCAGCGACCCCAGGAGTGACCGATGCCAACAGCACCCGCCACCCGCACCTTCCGCATCGCCGCCATCCCCGCCGACGGGGTGGGCGAGGAGGTCGTCGCCGCCGGTCGCACCGTGCTCGACGCCCTCGCGGCGGGCTCCGGCGGCGCGTTCGCCTTCGACTGGACCGAATTCCCGTGGGGCTGCGGCTACTACGCCGAGACCGGGCGGATGATGCCCGCGGACGGCCTGGAGCAGCTCCGCGACTTCGACGCCCTCTACTTCGGCGCCGTCGGCTGGCCGTCGGTGCCCGACCACATCAGCCTGTGGGGGCTGCGGCTCAACATCTGCCAGAACTTCGACCAGTGGGCCAACGTGCGCCCGGTGCGCTTCCACCCCGGCATCACCTCGCCGCTGCGCAGGGCCGACCACACCGAGCTGGACTGGGTGGTGGTGCGGGAGAACAGCGAAGGCGAGTACGCGGGGCTCGGCGGGCGGAACCTCTCCGGCCGCGGACCCGGCAACGAGGTGGCGCTGCAGACCGCGCTGTTCACCGAGCACGGCTGCGAACGCATCATCCGCTTCGCCTTCGACCTCGCCCGGCAGCGCCCGCGCAAGAAGGTGTCGTCGGTGACCAAGAGCAACGCCCAGCAGTACGGCATGGTGCTGTGGGACGAGGTGTTCGAGCGGGTCGCCGCCGACTACCCGGACGTGGAGACCGAGAGCGTGCTCGTCGACGCGATGGCCGCCAAGTTCGTGCTCAAGCCGGAGGACCTGTCGGTGGTGGTGGCCTCCAACCTCAACGCCGACATCCTCTCCGACCTGGGTTCGGCGCTGGCGGGAAGCCTGGGCCTCGCCGCCAGCGCCAACCTGAACCCGGAGCGCCGGTTCCCGTCCATGTTCGAACCGGTGCACGGCTCCGCCCCCGACATCGCCGGGCAGGACCTGGCGAACCCGGCGGGCGCCCTCGGCAGCGCCGCCCTGATGCTCGACCACTTCGGCCTGCCCGCCGAGGCGACCCGCCTCCGCGACGCCATCGACGCCACCGCCGCCGCGGGCATCCGCACCCCCGACGTCGGCGGCACCGCCAAGACCACCGAGATCACCGACGCGGTCGTCGCCGAGCTCGGTTGAGCCGTTCGGTCGGTCCGCTCGCCCCGGTCACTCGCCGGGCGAGCGGGCCGGGGGCGCTGCGGCAGGCAACGCGCAGCCGGGCCGGGACCCGTCCCACCGGGAGCCCTCGGCCAGGCAGGCGGAGATCAGGTGCACCTGCTGGCCGTAGCTGCGGCCCCGCACCGCGGTCACGTCCCCGTTCTCGTCGACCTCGCACGGGTTGTCGTTCGTGCACTGCTCGCCGTCGCGGTTGGAGGTGTTGTTGATGCCGACGATCGTGCGCTCGTCGGGGGACAGCAGCGCCGCGCCGGAATCGCCGGGCCTGCTGGCGCAGGTGTCGCTGGGGGCGTAGCGCACCGGGTCGTCCTGCTGGTAGCCGTCCTCCCGCAGGTGCCGCGGTACCGCCTCCACCGCGCACTCCGGGCGTCCGTCCAGGCGGGACAGGAACATCCGGTCACCGGCGCGCAGCGGGGCGGTGGGCAGCCGGAACACGGTCACGCCCTCCGCGGCGAGCTGGGCGTAGGTCTTGTCCAGCCGGTACAGGGCGATGTCGGTGCCGGTCATCGTCGCGTACTCCAGCCGGACCGCGCGGGAGGTGGCCAGCGAGTAGCCGGCGGAGTCCTTGATGGTGATCGGTTCCGCCAAGTCGGCGGGCCGGTCCACCACCGCGGACCCGGGCGCGGGCCGTCCGCTCGGCAGGCAGTGGCCGTTGGTCAGCGCCAGCGCCGGATCGTCCGGGCGCGCGGTGGCGGTGCGCACCACCGATCCGTGGCACTCGCCCACCTCGGCCGCGCCCGCCACGTTCGGGACCGGGTCGAACGGGGGCACGTCGGTCCCGGACACGATGCCCTCGATCCAGGCGCGGTTCGCCGCGACATCGGTGTACATGTCGGGGAAGTCGGTGCCCCTGATGCCGGGTCCGATGACCGTCCCGGCCAACGCCCACCCGTCACCGTCGCGGACCAGGGCGGGCCCGCCGGAGTCCGTCATGCCCGGCCCGACGGGCGGCTCGGCCTGACCGATGCACAACGGCGAGGTGCTGCCGTCGTCGTCCCAGCACTCCGCGAGCGGCACGACCCGGGTGTCGGCTTCGCGCAGCGTGCTGGGGTAGCACTCGGGGTCGTCGAAGTCGCCGCAGCCGGCCGCAGTCGCACCCCAGCCGAGGATCCGGACGGGTTCGCCGACTGCGGGCGCGCTGTCCGCGAGCCGGGCGGGCCGGGCCTGCGCGGGATCGCGCAGGTGCAGCAGCGCGATGTCCTCGCCGGGCGGGTCGTAGGAGTTGTGCCGCCGGTAGAACGCGTCGACCTCGGTGACCTCGCCGCCGGTGGTGGTGTCCAGCGATCCGATGCGGACCTGCCAGCCGCGGGGAACGCCCGCCGTCGCCCCGGTCGGCGAGTTGGCGCAGTGGCCCGCGGTCACCGCCCACCGCGGCGCGATGAGCACCGCCCCGCACCGGTGCCCGTCCGGGCGGGGCGGGTCGTACTGGAGCGAGACCATGAACGAGTACGGCTCCGCGGACTCGGTGCCGCCGACGATGGCCGACGCGGGAACCGCGCCCGCCACCGCCGTCGTCAGCGCGAGCCCGCAGAGCAGCGCGAAGGAACGGGTTCGGAGGTGCATGGGCCCCACCGTGTCCCGCGCTCGTCCGCGCCACGTCGTCGTCCCGTCACGGTTTCGTACCAGCCGGCCGCCCGGTCGTTCGCGGGAGAACCGGGAAATCCGGTGATCGCGGCGTGTTCAGAGGCGGTTCACCAGGGGGTCGGCGCGGCTTGGGTCCGGCTCCACGCGGCGGCGGCACGATGTGCCGGACGTACGCCGAGCCGAGGAGCCGCAGTGAAGCCCGACCGCCGTCTGCTGATCGCCCTGGCCGCCACCGGCCTGACCGCCGCCACCGCGATCGCCGCGCCCAGCGCGCTCGCGGGCCCCGGTGCGCGTGCCGCCGAGCTGCCCGACCCGGGCAGCTACGACGCCGCGATCGCCTGGATTCCGGACACCCAGTACTACTCGGAGAGCCACCCCGAGCACTTCGACGCGCAGACCCGGTGGCTCGTCGACAACGCCGCCGAGCGCAAGATCGGCTATGCGACGCACACCGGCGACATCGTGGACGACTCCGATGACGAGGACCAGTGGAAGAACGCCGACGCCAGCATGAAGGTGCTGGACGACGCGAAGTTCCCGTACGGCGTCGTGGAGGGCAACCACGACGTGGACGGGCTCTACGCGGACTACTTCGGTGACGACCGGTTCGCCGGCTCCCCGGTGCGCGGCGAGTCGTTCGAGAACAACCGCCAGCACTACGACCTCGTGGACGTGGCGGGCGAGCAGGTCATGATGCTGTCGCTGACCTGGGACATGCAGGAGGCGGACTTCGCCTGGGCGGAGGACGTCCTCGCCGCGCACCCCGACACCCCGGTGATCATCAGCGTGCACGCGTACCTGGAGACCGACGGCTCCTACAGCGAGCAGGGCCAGGAGATCTTCGACCGGATCGTCGAGCCGCACCGCAACGTGAAGGCCGTGCTGTGCGGGCACAACCACGGCGCCACGCACAACGTGAAGGACCTCGGCGGCGGTCGCACCGTGCCGGAGATCCTCGCCGACTACCAGAGCGCCCCGGAAGGCGGGCTCGGCTACCTGCGGCTGCTGCAGTTCGACGTGGACGCGGGCAAGATGATCGTCGACACCTACTCGCCGTCCGAGGACGACTCGAACTACTTCGACGGCGAGGACGACTTCACCGTGGACGTGGACCTGAAGGCCACCGAGTGATCCGCGCGGGGGCGCCGCGCAGGTGGGCGCCCCCGGCCACGCACCGCGTGCGGGCCGAATTCCCGTGGTCCCGGCGCGCCGCGCGGGGCTAACCTGGGGGCAATCGCGCCGGGCCTGGCCCGCCGAGTCGACCACCCGACGCGTACGGGGCCGCGAAGAACGACTCCCATCGAATCCGCAGCAGCACCGAGGCACCGGTGGACGGAACGGATTTCGCCTGCCGGGTTCGTGTGGGAAGCAGGTAATGACCATGCAAGTGAAGAGCATCTTCGTCTACAGCTCCGGCGGCTGGGGCCGGCACCGGCACCACGGCTGGGGCTGGGGTCACGGCTGGGGCCACGGCTGGGGCT
>NZ_JAIUJZ010000201.1:0-17112 GCF_020176775.1 Saccharopolyspora sp. 6M | reverse complement strand
TTCGGCTCGGCGTGGTTCGATCAGCGCGGGGGCAGCGGCGGCAGCGGGTCGCCGCAGTAGGCGCAGGCGGCGTCCTGTCCGGCGGCCAGGGCCCGCAGCGTGGTCTCCCGTCGTTCGTCCCGGCTGCCGCGGCGGGCCGGGGGTGTGCGGGTGGCGGCCTGTTCGGGGGCGCCGTGGATCTCCGCCCCTTCGCTCACGTTGACCTGCACTCCTTCCTCCAGCTGGTTTGGGTTCTGAAACCTTATCACTTGGTTCGGATTTCGATACTTCAACTGACCTGCTCACGAAGTCTCGGTGGGTTCATATGGATAACCGGGATTATGGATATACTCTGATCTTGCGGCGCCGCGAAACCGGAACGACCGCGCACTACGGCAAAACGGACACGATCCGCGGTGGAATCGGCTCCCGAAAAATGAGGGGCCCGCGAGGCAGAGGAGACGCATGACCGAGGTCGCCACCCGCCGGGAGCGGACCGGCACGCCGGGCCCGGAGCGGTTCGCGGAGTTCCTGCGCGTCTACGCCTCGTTGAACACCCGCCTCGCCTACGCCACCGATCTCGGCATCCCGCTGGACTGGGTCCCCGGCTACACCGCCCCCAAGCCGGGACGTCGCCGCGGGCGGGCTCGGCGCGGCGAACCGACGGGGCTGGAATGGCTGCACTGGTGCGTGCGCGAGGGCTTCGGCTCGTTCGCGGAGGTGCGGGTGCAGCACGTGGAGCGGTGGCTGGAGGAACTCGCCCGGGCCGGGTACGGGGACGCGACCCGGGCGCGGATGCTCTCGGCGGTCTCGGCGTTCTACCAGAAGTACCTGCTGCGGGAAGGCCTCGCCGAGCACAACCCGGCCGCGCTGGTGGACCGCTCCGCCCAGCACCTCAACCGGTCCGGTTCGAGCCCGTCGCAGACGGCGATGTGGTCGTTCGAGGCGTGCCGCGCGCTGCTGCTGGCCGCGCACCTGCTGGCCGACCGGCACCGCAACGGGCCGCGGGACCGGGCGATGGTGGAGGTGCTGATCGGCACCGGGGTGCGCGCGGAGGAGCTGGTCGGGGTGAACCTGGACGACTACCACCGCCCGGCCGCGGGTGGTCCTGCCGCGCTGCGGGTGCACGGCAAGGGCGCGAAGGACCGGCGGGTGGCGTTGGCGGCGCCGGTGGCGGATGCGGTGGCGGACTACCTGCGGGTGCGGGCGGCGCCGCAGGTTCCGGCGTTGCGCGGGCAGCCGGGCTTGCGCGCGCCGGAGCCGATGTTCGTGACCTCGACGGGCCGGCGGGTGCACGTCTCGCACGTGCAGGCGGTGCTGCGGCGGTTGTGCGCGACGTTCGCCCCCGCTCCGGATGCGCCGCCGCCCCGGTCCCGGCGAGTGCGGGAGGTGCTCGACGGTGAGCAGGCTTCGCTGGTCGCGGCCCACCTCGGCCCGTTGCGGGAGACGATTCACCCGCATTCGGCGCGGCACTCCTACGCCACGCACGCCATCACCCGCGGCGCCGAACCTCGCCAGGTGCAGCACGACCTGGGGCATGCGGCGTTGTCGACCACCGAGGGCTACCTGCACGATGCCGAGGACCTGGCCAACTCGGCGGCGCACGAGTTGGCCCCGGCGCTGCACCGGGGCTGGCTGCGGTGATCAGCCGTGCAGCGCGAGGTAGGGCGCGAGCGCGAGCAGGGTCACGATCAGCGCGTACTTGAGGGTGCGGGTGGGCAGCGAGCGGGCGATCTTCCAGCCCAGCAGCACGCCGATCAGTTCCGGCACGCCCACGATCGCGGCCAGCGGCCAGTCGATGGCGCCGTGGGCGAGGTAGCCGATGGTGCCGACGCCGGCGATGACGATCGATTGGGCTTGGGCGGCGGCGAGCGCTTCGAGAACCGGCACGCGCAGCGCGATCAGCAGCGGGACGGTGAGCATCGGCCCGCCGATGCCGACGATGCCCGAGGCGACGGCCACGGCCAGCCCGAGCAGCACCACGCCCACCACCGGCGGGTGCGCCCGGTCCTGGGTGGGCGTGCGCCGTTCGCGGAACCACACCAGCCCGGCCACCGCGGTGACCAGCACGGCGAGCACGATCCCGAAGGTGCGTGGGGACACGAGGGTGTTGAGCTGCACGCCGATCGGGGTGCCGAGCACGGCGGTGCCGGCGAGGATCAGCGCGGTGCGCCGGGTCTCGGGTTCGCGCAGCTGGCCGGAGCGGGTGTAGGCGGCGGTGCCGAGTGCGCCGGTGGCGATGTGGGTGACGATGGCGGTCCCGGCGACCGCGGCCGGGGACAGTCCGGTGAGGGCGAACAGGCCGATGGTGGGCAGCACGCCGCCAGGTCCGAGGGCGGTGATGCCGATACCGCCGACGAGGCCGAACAGCGCCAGGGCGAGGAGGGTGGCGGGGTCCGTCACCGCGCGGCCACCGGTCGATCGTGGTTCAGCGCCACGGCAGCCTCCTCAGCGTCCTGCGGTTCCCGGGCTGTGCGGGTGCTCAAGTTACCGGGCAGGGATCACGTCGAAGTCGCGCCGGGTTCGATCCACGACGATCTTCGCGGATGCCCCGGCATGATCTAGTTGAGTCACGGTGACGAAAACATGGGCTGGTCAGGCGAGCCGGGGGAACAGGCGGACCGCGTTGCCGCCGCTCGATGGCGGCCGGTTCCTCGCCGGGCAAGCCGAACCCGCTGTTGCGGGCGCCGTTGGCTCCGGGCGCGGCGGATCCGCTCAGCGGCGGGCGCGCAGGAGGCGGCTCGCGCGCAGCGCCTCGGGCGGCGCGCCGTCGAATTCCGCCGACCCGTCGAGGTAACCGGCGACGAGTTCGGTGGCGGAGTGGTCCTCGACCTCGGTGAACCCGAGCCCGTGCAGCTGCGCGGCGATGTCCTCCGGGGTGAACAGGCTGTGCCAGGGTTCGCCGAGGGCGGTGACCCGTTCGGCGCGCCGCCGCAGCCGCGCCCGTTCCGCGTCGGTGCCGGCGGGTCGCAGGTAGTCGAAGACGACCTCGACGGGCCGGGCTTGGCCGGCGATGTAGTCGAGGGTGTCGTGCGCGGCTTCCGGGCTCAGGTAGAACACGACGCCGAGCCACACGAACACGGCCGGTTCGGCCCGGTCGAATCCGGCGGCGGCCAGTTCGGTGGCCAGCGCATCGGTTTCGAAGTCGACCGGCACGAAGGCCATCGTCTCGGGCCGCCGGATCCCGGCCGCGGCGAGGCGCTCGCGCTTCCACGCCTGGGTGGACGGGTGGTCGACTTCGAACACGCGCAGCCCGGGGTGCGGGTGGCGGTGGGCGAAGGTGTCCAGGCCCGCGCCGAGGACCACGACCTGCCGCACCCCGGCTGCGGCGGCCGCGGCCACGCGGTCCTCGGCGAAACGGGCCCGGGCGGCGAAGAACAACCGGCGCGCCCGGCTGTCGATGCGATCCTCGGCGGGCTCGCCGGCCGCGGCCAGCTCGTCGTCGGTGACACCGAGCAGGGGCCCGGCGAGCGGGTCGACGAGGATCAGCGGCCGGTCGGCGACCTGGTGGTAGGCGCGGGCGCGGGCGGTCGCGAGCGCGGTCCGGCTGGGTTCCTCGGCGTCCATGCCCCGAACCTACTCAGCGACCAGCGCCCGGCCCGGGTGAATCCGGCCACCTGTTCAGCGGGCGAACTTCGCGATGGCCTCCGGGGTGACGGGGGTGAAGAAGTTGACGAGGTTGCCGTCGGGGTCGCGCAACAGCAGCGCCCGGTTCCCCCAGGGCATCATGGTGGGTTCGGTGACGAACTCGGGCACGACGCCGGTGAGGTTCCGGTGCACCGCGTCCACGTCGGCGACCAGGAATTCGATGATGACGCTGCGGTTCTCGCCAGGCTGCGCCGAGCCGGGAGCGAACAGCGGGACGGTGCGGGTGCCGGCGATCGCGAGGGTCGCCGCGGGGGCGTTGATCTCGGCGAAATCCGCGGTGGCCCAGGTGGCCGCGATGCCGGTGGCGCGCTCGTAGAAGTCGGCGAGGCGGGCGACGTCGGCGGTGATGATGCGGATCGAGGCGAAGTCCACGGGTGCTCCTGTTCGTTCGGTGCTTGTCCGCCGCACGCTACGAGCGATACCGGGCGAAACCCGCCCGGTATCGGAGGGAGAATCTCGGGCGTGCCCCGACCCACCGCTCGCGTGCTGGCCCTGCTGGAACTGCTGCAATCGGGCGGCACCCGCCCCGTCGCCGAGCTCGCTGACCGGCTGGGGGTGGACGAGCGCACGGTGCGCCGCTACGTCGATCACCTGCTGGACCTGGAGGTGCCGGTGGAGTCGGTGCGCGGCCGCTACGGCGGCTACCGGCTCGCCACCGGGCACCGGCTGCCGCCGCTGATGCTCACCGACGAGGAGGCCCTGGCGGTGTTGCTCGGACTGGTCGCCGGGCGCCGGTCCGGGTTGGCCACGGCCACGGGCGCCTCCGGGGAGACGGCGGCGGCGAAGATCCGGCGGGTGCTGCCGCAGGGGCTGCGGGGCAGGCTCGATGCGGTGCTCGGCTCCCTCGCCTTCACCAGCGCGGCCGCGGATCCCCCGGTGCCGGAGGCGGCGGTGCTGTTGGCGATCGCCGATGCGGTGCGCCACCATCGGCCGGTGTCGATCCGCTACACCGCCGCCGACGGCAGGCGCAGCGACCGCACCCTGCACCCGTACGGGCTCGTCGCGCACTCGGGCCGCTGGTACGTGACCGGTGTTGATCCGGGAATCGGTGCGGACCGCAACTTCCGGCTGGACCGCATCTCGGCGGCGACGCCGCTGACCGGCTCGTTCGACCCGCCGGGCGAGGTGGACGCGGCGCAGCGGGTGCTGACCGGGCTGGCCACCGCCCCGCACCGGCACGAGGTGGTGCTGCTGGTGCAGGGCGAGACCGGGCGAGTCCGCGGCGGGCTGCCCGCGGGGCTCGCGGTCGTCTCGGAGGCCGTGGACGAGCCGGGGTGGTGCCGGGTGGAGTTGCGGGCGGAGCGGCTCGACTGGGTGCCGGGCGTGCTCGCCGCCCTGGACCTGCCCTTCGTCATCGAGCGTCCCGCCGAGCTGCGCGAGCACGTCGCGGCGCTCGCCGATCGCCTCGCGCGTTCGGCGCGCAGACGCCCTCCCGGAGCGGGTGGCGATCGGTAGGGGCGTCGGCCGCTCAGCCCGGCCGGGCGAGGTCTCGGGCTGCGATGCGGGCGCCGTCGGTTGTGATCCGGCTTGCGAGGTGCCGGGCGCGTTCTGCACCGGTGAGCGCGGTGCGCAGCGCGGCGGCGAGTGAGTCCGCGGTGGGCGTGCCGGGGTGTGCGGCGCCGATGCCGAGCTCGGTGACGCGCCGGGCCCAGTAGTGCTGGTCGTAGACCTCCGGCAGCAGGACCTGCGGGATTCCGGCGCGGGCGGCCGCGGTGCTGGTGCCCGCGCCCCCGTGGTGCACGGCGGCGGCGACGTGCGGGAACAGGACCTGGTGGTCGAGATCGTCGACGACCAGGTGGTCCCCGGCCGGCGGGTCGAGCCCGGCCCAGCCGCGGGAGATGATCGCGCGGCGGCCGACTCGCCAGGCCGCCTCGACCGCGGCCTGGGCGAGATCGTCCGCGGCGGCAGGCCTGCTGCCGAGTCCGAAGTGGACCGGGGGATCACCGTTGTCGAGGAAGTCGACGACTTCGGGCGGCAGCGGGCGGTGTTCGGGCAGCAGCCACGCCCCGGTCTGGTGCACCTCGTCACCGGGCCACGGGCCGAGGATCGGGTCGGCGGCCAGCCACGGCCGATCCCCGAACACGTGGGCGCGCACGCCGCCGATCGGTGGGAGTCCGGCGGCGGCGCGGTGGGTGCGCAGCGGTTCGCCCCAGGTGGTGTCCCACCGGCGCTCGTCGGCGGCCCACAGCTGCGCGTTGCCGCCCGCGGGATGCTGCGGCCAGCCCGGCCACGGGGCGGGCGGGTGGTGCGGGGACGGCAGCGTCGCCGGGCAGTAGTGCACGTGGACGTAGCGGGTCCCGGCGAGTTCGGCGGCCGAGCGCACGCCGATCGCCAACGAACCGGTGCCCACCAGCACGTCCGCTCCGGCCGCGGCCGCGGGCAGCACGGTGAACTGGGCGGCGACGGTGTCCTCGGCGGCGCGGCGGCGACCGGCATCGGTGGTCAGGTCCCAGTCGGAGCCGCGCATCGGCGGCCCGAGCGCGAGCGGCGGCACTCCGAGGCGCTCGGCGTGGCCGCGGAAGTCCGGTGGCACGGCGACCTGCGCGCGGTGCCCGTGGTCGAGCAGGGCGTGCGCCAGCGCCGGCAGCGGCTGCACCTCGCCGCGCGTTCCCATGGTGGCCAGCAGTGCCCGCATCCGAACCCCCGGTCGTGTCGTGTGCGCAGGCTAGCTGCGGGGGCAGCGGCAGGGCGGGCCAGTCCGTCGATGCCGGTGCCGTTGTGCTCCTCGGTCGCGCAGTGGGCGGCGCACTCGGCGTCGGTCTTGCGGCCTGGCGGGGCGGTGGCCACGAAGAACACCGGCCGCTCGGCGATGGGGGCCCGCGATCGCTGGTCGAGGCGCGCGTAGCTGGTTCCCGTCCATCGAGTGTCACCGGCGGATCAACCGGCTCCCGGTTCGCGCACCGGAGCAGGTGCTCACCTGCGGGGGCAGCGGAGCAGTTCGCCGGGGTCGTCGGGGAGGCGTCGAGCCGGACGGCCCCGGTGCCGGGTCGGTGGCATCCCCGATGTTCCGGGCTGTCCGATGTCCGAGGGTGGTGGGCATGGGAGAAGCGGGTGTGCACGAGGTGCAGGTCCACGGGTGTGCCTCGACGCGGGAGGCCTTGGCGTGGCAGGAGCCGATCGCGCTGCTGCTGTGCCCGGAACCGGAGCACCGGGGGCCGTGCGAGGTGCCGTGGACGTGCACCGTGCGCGACACCGGCACCGGGGTGTGCCTGGTCGTCGCGATCATCGCCTCGGCCGAGGTCGCCGAGCGGGTCGCCGAGCGGGTCCGGGGGCTGACCGGGCGGGAGGTGGTGCTGCGGCGGGGTGCTGCGGCGGAGCACGAGGTGCTGGTCGAGCAGTACCGCGTCGAACGCGGGGGCCTGCCGGGCTGAGGCGCAGCGCCCGGTTCCCGGCGGTGACGATCCGCTGCGGATTCCGCTGACCGGTTTCCCGCGTTCCGGGAATAGATGTCGATCATGGAAGGTTGCCGAGCTCATGACGACTGACCTCATCGACGGCGCGGCCGTCCCGCTGCTCGATGCCGCTGCTCGGTCTCGACGAGGCGCCGTCCGGCCTGCCCTGAGGCCGCGGCCCGGTCATCGGGGAGTGGGGGGGGCGCGCCCGCTCGACGTCGCGCGGGCACCGCTGCGGGTTCAGCGGTCGGCGAGGACCTTGCCCGCGCCGCGGGCGGCGGCCTGCGCTTCGGCGTGCTGCTGCTCGGCGAGGTCGCGCAGGGCCTCCATCGCGGGGTTGCTCGCGGCGAGGGTCAGCTCGCGCTTGATGAAGGTGAGCTCGGCCTGCCAGACGTCGCCGAGGATGCGCTGCAGGTAAGGGCTGGAGTGGTCCCAGCCGTCGCGCGGGGTGCCGGGGCCGTAGCCGCCGCCGATGGTGGTGATCAGGACCGCGGGCTTGCCCGCCAGCAGCGGGTCGGTGGGTCCCGCGCCCGCGATGACCAGGTCGGCCCAGGTCTTGAAGTGCTGGGAGACGCCGAAGTTGTACATCGGCACGGCGAAGATGGCCGCGTCGGCGTGGCGGAGTTCGTCGGCCAGCGCTGCCGCCAGGCCGAGGGCTTCCCGCTGCTGCGGGGTGCGGTCGGCTTCGGGGGTGAATCCGGCGGTAGTGGCCGATGTCCACGCGTCGGCGGGCAGCGGCTCGGCGGCGAGGTGGCGCCGGGTGATCGTGGCGCCGGGGTGGGCCGCGGTCCATTCGGCTTCGGCGAGGTCGGCGAGCTCGGCGCTGGTGGAGGTGCCGGGCAGGATGCTGGCGTCCAGGCGGAAGAGGTTCATACGTGCGGCTCCTTGCGGTGGTGCGGTGCGTGACCCGTCGTCACACCCGGAAGATTAAACGGACCGTACCCCGCTTTTGTTCCGGGGTAGGTTCGCCGGTGTGGATGTCGTGCCCTTCGGGAAGCCGCGCGCGGAACGCGCCGACGCGGTGCGCAACCGCGAGCACCTGCTGGCGGTCGTGCGCGAGCTGATCGCGGAGCACGGCGTCGAGAAGGTGACCATGGACGGCCTGGCCGAGCGCGCGGGCCTGGGCAAGGGAACCGTGTTCCGGCGCTTCGGCAGCCGCGCGGGCATCTTCCGCGCCCTGTTGGAGGACGACGAGAGCCGGTTCCAGCAGCGGGTGCTGTCCGGGCCGCCGCCGCTGGGGCCCGGCGCGGGTCCCGCCGAGCGGCTCATCGCCTACGGCCGGGAACGCATCCCGTACCTGCTGCGCCACCACGCGTTCGCGCAGGCGGCCGCGGGTCCCGGACGGCCGGACGTCGGCTCCGGGATCAGCCTGACCCGGCTGCACGTCAGGATGCTGCTCGGCGAGGCGGGCGTGCCGGAGCCGGACGGCCTCGCCCTCCAGCTCTCGGCCGCGCTGGAGGGGCCGGTGCTGTTCTACCTGCGCCCGGACGCGGCCGAGCCCGCACCGGGAGCGGAGCTGAGCCTGGTCGAGAGCTGGCGGACGCTGGTCGAACGCGTCCTCACCGACGACGCGCGGGGCTGAGCGCCGGAGCCCGGTGAGCGCCTGCTCCGTCCGGCCGCGAAGCAGCCGACGTGGCCGCATGCGGCGAGCACGCTCTCCCGCGACGGCTCAGCGCGTGCAGCCCGCGCTCCTCACAGCAGGCTGAGCTGGGTCGCGCGGGCCTTGCGCGGGGCGGGTGCCTCGGCTCGGGTGACGGCGTCGCCGAGGCCGGTGAGGAACGGCGACGGGGTGCGGTCGCGGACTTGGCCGTGGCGGGTGCGCCGCGCGGCGCCGGTGAGCCACAGGTGGTCCTGGGCCCTGGTGACGCCGACGAAGAACAGGCGGCGTTCTTCGGCGATCTCCTCGGCGGTGGGTGCGGTGCCGGGCCAGCTCAGCGGCAGCAGCCCGTCCTCGCAGCCGACGAGGAACACCACCGGGAATTCGAGGCCTTTCGAGGCGTGCAGGGTCAGCAGGGAGATCGCTTCGGCGCGCGGGTCGAGGGCGTCGACCTCGGCGCCGAGCAGCACTTCGCGGCGGAACCGGGCGAGGTCGTCGCCGCAGCGGGCAGCGAGCGGGGTCAGCAGTTCGACCGCGCCGTGCACGTCGGCCTGGGTTTCGTCGGGGACGCTGAACACGACGGTGGTCGCGGCGGCGCGCAGCTTGTCCAGGGCGCTGCCGTCGCGGTCGGCGACGTGGGCGAGTTCGGCCAGCAGCAGGTCGACGCCGGCGCGGGCGGACAGCGGATCGTGGGAGCGCTTCTGCACGGGCAGCCCGGCGCGGGCGAACTCGTCGAGCAGCACGCGGGATTGGGCGTCGGTGCGGTAGAGCACGGCGATGTCGTCGAACCCGATGCCGCCGGGCCCGTCGCCGGTGACGCGGCCGCTGTCGAGGGAGAGGAACGAGGAGCCGCCGAGCAGGCCGTCGATGGCGCGGGCGACGAACGCTGCTTCGGCGCGTTCGTCGGCGGCGTCGTGGCGCACCACGCGGTGCGCCTCGCGAGGGGAGGCGGCGTGCAGGGTTCGGCCGGGCACGAGGGTGCCGGGGGCGATGGCGCGCACGGCGGTGTCGGTGATGTGGCGGCCGCTGCGGTAGTTGCGGGTCAGCGCGTGCACGGGCGCGGTGGGGTAGTCCTGTTCGAAGCGCAGGAAGAACCCGACGTCGGCGCCGCGGAACGAGTAGATGGCCTGGTCGGGGTCGCCGATGGCGGTCAGGTTCGCCTCCGGCGGTGCCAGGGCGCGCAGCAGCCGGTATTGGGTGTCGTCGACGTCCTGGTACTCGTCGACGGTGATCCACCGGTACCGGTCGCGGTAGGCCGCGGTCAGCTGCGGGTCTGCTTCGAGCAGCCGCACGGGTTCGGTGACGAGGTCGTCGAAGTCGACGAGGTCGAGTTCCCGCAGCCGCGCCCGGTAGCGGGCGACGGCCTCGGCGTGCGCTGGGTCGGCCGGTTCGGGGTCGGTGAGGCCGCGGGCGAGTGCGCGGGCCGCGGTCTCGTCGCCGGTGATCTCGGTGAGCACCTCGTGCTTGCGGGCGGTGTCGGCGACGCCGAAGGCGGCGGTGAGCCCGAGGCGGTCGTGGTGCTCGCGCAGGAAACCGAGCCCGAAGGAGTGGAAGGTGCCGACGCTGATGCCGTCGGCGTCCGGGCCGATCAGCGCGTGCAGCCGTTCGGTGAGTTCGTCGGCGGCGCGGCGGGTGAAGGTGATCGCGAGGCAGTCGCGGGCGGGCACGTCGCGTTCGAGGACGAGGTGCGCGAGGCGGTGGGTGACGGTGCGGGTCTTGCCGGTGCCGGGCCCGGCGACGATGAGCAGCGGCCCGGCGGGGACTCCGGCGGCGGCGCGCTGGTCGGGGTCGAGTCCGGCGAGGATGCCGTGCGCGGGCGCTTCCGGTGCGGTGGCGGGAGCCTCGGCCGGTTCCGGCCGGGGTCCGGGTTCGGCGGCGACGGGCTGCCGGGGCGCTTCGGGGGCGAACAGGTCGTCGTCGAACAGGCTGTAGGAGTCGCCGTTGCGCAGGCGGGCGAGTTCGGCGGGCTGGAACACGCGGATGGTGCCGTACTCCCCGTCGAACCCGGCGTCGCGCACGACTTCCCCGGCGCGCAGCCGTCCGATGGCTTCGGCGACGCGCGGGTCGCTGCGGTGCAGTTCGTCGAGCGGCACGTCGTCGAGGATGCCGAGTTCGGGCCCGTGGGCGGCGACGAGGTCGGACACGGCGCCGAAGACCTTCTTGCTCTTGGGCCCGACGCCGTGGATCTCGCCGACGATCTCCGGCAGCGGGATGAGGTTGCGGAACCCGGCGGCCCCGGCCGGGCGGACGCCGGCGGCGCGGTCGGCGAGGTCGTCGACGCGGTGCTGCACGCCGACGGTGAGCGGTTTTCCGCATTCCGGGCAGCGTCCGGCGCGGGCTTTGGTGTCGGCGGGTTCGAGCCGCACCCCGCACTTGCGGTGCCCGTCGAGGTGGTACTTGCCCTCCTCGGGGAAGAACTCGACGGTGCCTGCGAACCCGTCGCGGGTTTCCAGCGCGCGTTTGATGGCGTGGTAGTCGAGGTCGGTGTCGAACACGGTGGCCTCGCGTCCCAGCATCGGCGGGGAGTGCGCGTCGGAGTGGCTGACCAGGGTGTAGCGGTCGAGCCCGGATACGCGCCAGTTCATCTCCGGGTCGCTGGACAGGCCGGTTTCGAGGGCGAAGACGTGCCCGGCGAGGTCCCGGTAGGCCTCGTCGACGGAGTCGAACCCGGCCTTGGAGCCCAGCACCGCGAACCACGGCGTCCAGATGTGGGCCGGCACCAGGTAACCGCCGGCTTCGAGGGTGATCTCCAGCAGGTCGCGGGAGTCGAGCCCGAGGATGGGCCGCCCGTCGGAGGCGAGGTTGCCGATCCGCCCGAGGCGGCGGGAGAACTCCTCCGCGGCGGCGAAGTCCGGCAGGTAGCACAGGTGGTGGATCTTGCGGGTGTGCTCGCCGTACTTGTAGATGGTGGAGATCTCGCAGGAGAGCATGAACCGCACGTCGCCGCCGCAGTTCGCGGGCATCGCCGCGGTGATCTCCCGGTCCAGCTCGGGACGCAGCCGCAGCAACCCTGGTTCGGCGGGTTCGAGGACTTCGCGCAGGTGCGCGAACCAGGCGGGGTGGGTGAGGTCGCCGGTCCCGACCACGGCGATGCCCTTGCGCCGCGCCCACCACGTCAGGTGCTCGATGTCGCAGTCCTTGCTGCACGCGCGGGAGTACTTCGAGTGGATGTGCAGATCGGCGTGAAAGCGCACCCGGTGATCTTGCCAGTCCGCTCGCCGGTGTCCGGCCGGTGGGTTTCGCGAATGCCGCTCGCCGGGGTGGTGGGTCTCGGTAGGGTCGGCGGCGCTCGCCGGATCACTGGGGTGGCGGGTGCTCGTCCGCGTTCCCGGCCGGACCAGGCCGTGGCTGCGCGCCGTGCTCGTCGGAGGTCTCCTCGTGCTGCTGCTGACCGCTGATCTGGTCCTGACCGGCCCGGACGGGGACCGGATCCCCGACGGTGCGGTGCTGGTGGACGGGTCCACGATCGTCGCCGCCGGGCCGCGCGCCGAACTCGACCGGCACCCGGGCGCCGCAGGCGCGCAGCGCCGCGACTTCCCGGGCGCGACGATCCTGCCCGGCCTGATCAACGGGCATGCGCACCTGGTGTGGGACGCGAGCATGGCGATGCTGGCGCACTACTTCGACGCCGACGACGCGGAACTGCTGCTCGGGGTCGTGGGGCGGGCGCAGCGGGCGTTGCGGGCCGGGGTGACGACGTTGCGCGACCTGGGGGATCGCCGCGGGCTGGTGCTGCGGGTGCGGGACGCGATCGACCGGGGCGAGCTCACCGGCCCGCGCCTGCTGGGGTCCGCCGCGCCGTTGACGCCGCCGAAGGGGCATTGCTGGTTCTTCGGCGGCGAGGTCGACGGGATCGAGGCGATCCGCGCGCAGGTGCGGCACAACGCCGCCCTGGGCGCCGACGTCATCAAGGTGATGGCCTCCGGTGGCCAGCTGACTCCGGATTCGCCGCCGACCTGGGCGGCCCAGTTCAGCCAGCAGGAGCTGCGGGTGGTGGTCGAGGAGGCCACGGCCGCGGGCCTGCCGGTGGCCGCGCACGCGCACGGCACCGGGTCGATCGCGGCCGCCGTCGCCGCCGGGGTGTCCACCATCGAGCACTGCTCGTGGCAGGGCGAGCAGAACTCGGGCCCGGACCTGCGCGACGAGGTGGCCCGGGAGATCAGCGCCCGCGGCATCGCGGTCTGCCACGCGTATCCGCCGGACTGGCGCGGGTTCGCCGAGTTCGTCGGCGAGCAGCGGTTCGCCGAGGCGGTGCAGCGGGTGCGCTGGATGGACGAGCGCGGGGTGGCGTTCCTGCCCGGCACGGATTCGGGCGTGCCGACCTCGGTGTTCGACGACTACGCCGGGGCGCTGTCGTACTACGTGGAGGCCGTGGGCTGGACGCCGGGCCGGGTGGTGGAGCTGGCCACCGCCGGTGCGGCCGCGGCCCTGGGCCTGGACCGCGTGGGCCGGGTCGCCGCCGGTTTCGACGCCGACCTGCTCGTCGTCGACGGCGACCCGAGCGCCGACGTGCACGCCCTGCGCCGCCAGCGCCTCGTCCTCACCCGAGGCGAACCGGTCACCCCGGCCTGACCGGCGCCCCACCGGCTCGCGGCGGGGCGCCGGGACGGGCTCAGCGGGCGAGCGCGGGTTCCGGGAGGGCGCGCAGGGCCTTCTTGTCGACCTTGCCGATCGGGGTGGTCGGCAGTTCGGGCATCAGCACCACGTCGTGCGGGGTGTAGGTCGTGCCGAGTTCGGCGGTGACCGCGGCGGGCACGGCGTCGAGGTCGATGTCCTCGCCGACGAGGAACAGCCGCACCCGTTCGCCCACGGCTTCGTCGGGGATGCCGACGGCCGCGGCGTGGCGCACGCCGGGCAGGCTGTGCAGGAAGTCCTCCAGCAGGCGGCTGTAGACGTTCCCGCCGGCCTCACCGGTGACGATGATGTCCTTGGCGCGGTCCACCAGGTACAGGTAGCCGTCGGCGTCGAGGTAGCCGATGTCGCCGGTGCGCAGCCACCCGTCGGCGTCGACGGCGACCGCGGTGCGCTCGGGGTCGTTCCAGTAGCCGAGCATCCGCATCGGGTTGAGCGAGCAGACCTCACCCGCTTCGCCCTGCGGCAGCACCTCGCCGTCCTCGCCGCGGATCTGCACCTGGGTGCCGGGGAAGGGGCGTCCGCAGCTGCGCCACAGCGGGGAGTCGTGGTCGGCGGGGTCGGGCAGCTCCTGCGGGGGCATGGTGACGATGCCCGCGCACTCGGTCTGCCCGTAGCCCTGGGCGATGATCGGCCCGAACATCTCCACGGCCTGCCGGAGCCGTTCGGGGGCGACCGGTGCCGCGCCGAGGGTGATCTGCCGCAGCGAGGGCAGCGCGCCCGGAGTGCAGTCCGGGTGGTCCAGCAGCTGGTACAGCATCGGCGGGACCAGCATCGTGGCGGTGATCTTCTCGTCGCGCAGGGTGGTGAAGGCGGCGTCGGCGTCCCATTCGGGCAGCACCAGCAGCGGTGAGCCGGTCATGAACGCATGCAGCATGGTCAGGTGCCCGCTGGTGTGGGTGAGCAGGGTGATGGCGAGGACGCGGTCGGCACCGGTCGAGCGCTCGGCGCGCATCATCTCGGCGATGGCCGCGATCGCGTCGTAGGGGTTCCTGCTGTGGGCGGCGAGCTTCGGCTTGCCGAGGGTGCCGCCGGTGTAGAAGACGGTGACCGCGTCGTCCGGGCCGGGTTCCGGTGCGGGTTCGGGGCGGTGCTCGGGCTGGTGCGCGGCGAGCGCCAGCAGGTCGGCGTCGGTGAAGGAGTCGGTGGCGGCGCCCAGGCTCAGCAGCGCGGGGCTGCTGGTGCAGCGTTCGGCGGCGCGCAGGGCCTGCTGCCCGTGCGCGGGGTCGACGACGACGATCCGCGCCCCGGACTGGTCGATGAGCCCGGCGAGCTCACCGGGGCCGGGTTCCGGTGGCAGCATCACCGCGCGGCAGCCGATCAGGTGCACCGCGAGCACCACCAGCGCCGATTCCGCGCGGTTGGTGAGGAACAGCCCGACGCCGTCGCCCGGGCCGAGCCCCTGCTCGCGCAGCGCGTGTCCGATCTGGAAGAGCAGTCGGCGGGACTGTCCGCGGGTGAACCGCACCGCGCCGTCGATGATCGCGTCGCGTTCCTCGTCCTGCTCCCACTGGGAGAGAATTCGCTCTAAGTACATACCTGGTGGGAACGTGGCATTGGAAATCACCGGGGTATGCAATCACGCGGTAACACGCCGTCCGCCGGAACCCTGCGCCATGCCCAGAAACAAACCATTCGTCCTATTCGGCCGGTCCACCGATCCGCGAAGGACGGCAGCGGACCGAGGCGAACCCACCGAACCCCGCGAGCAGCCCGGGCGAGCCGGTCCTGAGCTTCGAACCACCGGCACGTTGCACACCCCGCACGACGATCGAGCTTTGGTGTGGTCCTCCGAAAACGCCGATGCCGAAAACGCCGATGCCGGTGCTGGCGCGGGCTGAGCCACCCGCCGCGTCGGCCCCGCCAAGCACCACGTGCGATGACGGGATGTCCGGTCGCGCGCCGGGCGAGGAGGATACGACTTGGACCTGGCCCGGAACATCCACGTGGAGGCGGGGCATGAGTACATCCTGTGAGCCGGGGGACCTCACCTGGCGCAAGAGCAGCCGCAGCGTCACCGAGGAGTGCGTGGAGATCGCGGCAGTGGCCGACGACGTCGCCGTGCGGGATTCGAAAGATCCGTCCGGTCCGGTGCTGCTCGTGTCCCGTGCGGCGTTCCGCCGGTTCACCGAGACAATCCGCTGACCAGGCCGAGCACAGTCCCCCGAGCCGATCACGCCGCGTGCGAGACCATCCACCCGGCTGGAGCTAGCGGCGCTCGGCCCCGCCCGGTTTCACTGGTGGGCGAGTCACCCGGACCGATCCAGGCGGAGGCGGACATGACCACCAGTGCTGATCTCGGAACCGTCACCTGGCGCAAGAGCAGCCGCAGCACGGTGCAGGAGTGCGTCGAGATCGCGGCGCTGCCCGCGCGGGTCGCGGTCCGCGACTCGAAGAGCCCCGACGGCGCGGTCCTGCTGTTCAGCCGCCGCGCCTTCCGCCAGTTCCTCCAAGACCTCCGCGTCCGCGACGAGGACACCCTCGCCTGACTCCTCGCCGGTGACCGGCCCGTTCGCCCAACACCGCGGGCGGGCCTTTGACGTGTCCGGAGATCGAGCACGACCGCGTTGCGGGGCCGGCAAGCGTTCGGTCGTGCGGGTGGTCGCGGGGAAAACACCGCCGCGGGTGCCGGGCGCACCGGTTCGGCGGGTTGATCATGGCCACTTCCCGAGTCGAGGAGGTGCGGGCCGTGGCACCGCAGGAGATCACCGTTCGTGGGCAGGAATTGGGCACGTGGCTGCGGGAGTTCCGCACCGCGGCGGGCATGTCGCTGGCGGCGGCGTCCGCGCGCATCGACTGGTCCTTGAGCCAGCTCAGCAGGGTGGAGAGCGGGCGGCGCACGCCGCGCGTGGAGGCGGTCGCCGCCCTGCTGGCGGTCTACGGCATCACCGGTGCGCGGCGCACCAGTGCGCTCGCGCTGGCGCGCGACCAGGGCCGGGACGGGTGGCGGTACCCGGATCGCCCGGACTTCCCGGAGCGCCAGCGGACCTTGATCTCCTTGGAGTCGCGGGCCACCAGCATCGTCGGCTACGAGGGCATGCTGGTGCCGGGTCTGCTGCAGACCGGCGAGTACACGCGCGCGCTGATGTCGGATTCCGGGCTGGTCGATCCGGAGGCGGTCGAGGGCCGGATGGTGACGCGGCTGGACCGGCACCGGCTGCTGCGCCGCGATGATGCGCCGCCGCTGGTCGCGATCATCGACGAGCTGGCGCTGCGGCGGGTGATCGGCGGGGTGGACGTGCAGCGCCGCCAGCTCGAACACCTCCTGGAACTGGGGCGCTGGCCGCGGATCCGGATCCACGTGCTGGCGAACTCGGGTGCACACGCGGGGGTGAACGGTTCGTTCGCGCTGCTGCGGCAGGCCGATGGGCCGGACGTGGTGTTCCTGGAGAACCTCACCTGCAGCTTGTTCGTGGAGGACCCGGCGGAGATCGCGACGTACGAGTCGGCCGTTCGGAACCTGTTGACCCAGACGCTCACTCAGACACAATCGAGTGAGGTGATTGCCAGCCTGGCAACAGTGATGGACGGGGAGGCCGACGACCCGTGGAGCCCACCGACTCAACCCACCTGACCTGGTCCAAGAGCAGCTACAGCGGCACGCAGGAGAACTGCGTCGAAGTGGCCCGCACCGCGCGGTCAGCGGCGGTGCGCGATTCGAAGAACCCCGGCGGCGGGGTGCTGGTGTTCAGCCCGCGTGCCTTCGGTCTGTTCCTGCAGGACGTGCGGATGCGCGACGAGGACACCCACGGCTGAGCGACCCGGAAGAGGGGGCCCCGCCCCGCCACCGCCCCCCCCCCCCCCGCGCCGCGGGCCCGGGGGGGCCCGGGGCGGGGGGTGCGGGGGGCGGGGGGTCCGGCGCGC
>NZ_JAIUJZ010000200.1:0-3891 GCF_020176775.1 Saccharopolyspora sp. 6M | reverse complement strand
CCGCCCCCCCCCCCGGGCGGCCCCCCCCCCCCCCCCCGCGGGCCCCCCCCCCCCGCCGGCCCCGGGCGCGGGGGGTCGCTCAGGTCGTCGGGGTGCGGCGGGTTTCGCGGAGGGCGAGGAGGCCGCCGACGGCGGGGATCAGGGCCAGGAGCCTGGCCCGGGTCGGTGCCGGGCCGGCCCAGGTGGCGGCGATGGTCAGCAGGTAGGCGCAGCCGTGGATCGGGCCGGTGGCCGAGGCGACCGGCCCCCAGTGCACGGTGGCGAGGTTGACCAGCAGCACCAGCAGCGAGGCCGCTTCGACGATCGCGGCCGCGCGTAGCAGGCGGAGTTCTCCGCGCATCCCGCTCACGCCCCCGTCGTCGAACCAGGCCGGATGATCATGAGCACGACCACGACGGCCCACAGCAGGTTGAACACCCCGGTGCTCATGCCCAGCCGCGCCGGCAGCCGCGCGGCTTCCACGGCTTCGGCATCACCCGCCAGCTCCAGGGCACGGCGCTGCGCGGGCAGGATCGCCGCGGCCAGCAGTGCGGCGGCCCCGGCGGTCAGCACGATCGAGGTGATCAGCCACGCGTCACCGAGCACCCCCAGCTGCGACGCCGTCGCCAACCCGAACACCGGCACCACGATGCCCAGCAGCGCGTACACCCGGCACAGCCGGTGCAGGGCGCGCAGCACCGCGGGCGCGTTCGGATCGGTGGCGGCGGCGCGCAAGTAGCGGGGGAACGCGCTGCCCGCGACGGCGACCGGGCCGATGGCCAGGACCGCCGCGAGCACGTGCACGCTGAGCAGGAACTTCGTCACTGGGGGCTCTTCCTCTCCGAGGGGTCGGAGGGAAAACTAGTCGGCCCCCGGCACGCCCGGCAGTGGCGTGATCGACAACAACCACCGGGTTCTCGCCAGCCCGGGCGAGCGCGCGTGCTCAACCACGACGAGCCCCGCAGGGCCACCGCGGTCGAGTCAGCCCCGGGTGATCCGCAGCAGGCGGTAATCCCCCCGATGCCCCGCTTCCATCTCGACCCCGTCGGAGTCCGCGCCGAACCCGATCCGCTGCTCCACCGCCCCGGAAGCGGCGATGGCCTCGACCGCGACCGCCAGCGGCCGGTAGGCCGGATCCTGCTGCCCAGCGGCGTTGATCTGACCGATCCGCTCCTGCAAGTGGGCTGCGTAAGTGCTCTCGGGCTCGTTGTCGGTGAGCACGAACGCGCGGCTGCCCGCGCCGAGCACGTGGTCCAAGGCCGCGGCGAGATCCGAACCCGCCGCTGCCATCGTCCACGGCCCCGGATGCGGGACGAACACGTCCGTCCTGGGCACGTGGTCACCGAACGAGGTGATCGAGTCCGCGTGCAGCATCACGGCGCCCTCGGGAACCAGCTGATCGTTCAGCACGCGCCGGATCGCGCTCTGGTTCATCTCCGGGTCGTAGGCGAACACGTTGCTCCGCTTGCTCGCCAATTCGGCCAGGAAACGCCCCTCGCGAGGATGCGGTCCGCTGACCGCGCCCGTCACGGTGCTGCGCAACAGGTCCTGCAGCACGAAGTAGTCGTCCGAGGCGACCTTCGCCGCGAGACCCTCCCGCTGGGCGGCGGTCAGGTCCTGGAACTCCGGACGGGCCGTGATCTGCTCCAACGTCACATCCACGGGCTCCTCGGTGTCCGCGTAATCGATGACGGCACGCTGCACCGCCCTCCCACCACGGCCGGACGGGCGGTCGCCGAGCAGCCGGGCGACCGCGGCGTTGCCCACCACCCGCTGCAACGCCGCGACACCGTGCGGCACCCGCCCACCCGAGGCGCAGACCGCATCGTTCTCGACCTCCCGGCCGAGCCCGTGCCCCAGCCGAGCCCGTGCCGCGGCCGACGGCTGATCGCGCGTACGACGCATCGAGTCCTCCCTGGACGGACGTGATCGGGATGCACCCCACCGTCGCCGCCCCCGGTGGCGCCGGGAAAGGGACGAACGGGCACCACCAGGGGCAGTTCCCCGGTGCACGACCGGACCGGGCACCGGGGAACCGCTCAGCGCAACCGGCGGACCTTGACGGTGGAATCGATGCGGGTGATCTCGGTGCCGTCCGGTGCGGCCTGGACGCGTTCGTGCTCGGCGCAGACCTGCACCTCCCACCGCCCGTCGGCGAGCCGCAAGGAATCCACGACCTCCTGCGGGGTGGGGAAGTGCACCTCCGGATGCGGATTCCCCTCCCACTCCGGCCACCCGCAGTGCCCTTCGACGAGCAAGGTCCCACCGGGGGCGACGGCCTCGGCCGCGCGGCGCAGCACCCGCTCCCGGGGCAGCTCACCCCACGAGTGCAGGAACTGCGCCGAGACCAGGTCGAACTCGCCCGCCGGGAAGTCCACGGCCAAGTCCACCTCCCGCCAGTCGATGCGCCCGTCCAGACCCGCTTCGGCGGAACGGGCGCGGGCACGCCCGAGGACGACGGGGGACAGGTCCACCGCAGTGACCTGCCAACCCCGGCCGGCGAACCACAGCGCGTCCCCGCCCTCCCCGCAGCCCAGGTCGAGCACCCGGCCCGGCGGCAGGTCCGCGACCTGCTCGACCAAGGCGGTATTGGCCTCGCCGCTCCAGTAGTGCTCGGCCCCGCTGTACATCTCGTCCCACAGCCGCACTTCCGCGGTGCGATCGCTCATCAGGTGCTCCTCACGTGGTCGTCGTCGTTCACAGCCCGTGGCGCCGCTCGCCCGCGACGAGATCGGCGACCTCGCGCTCCCGCACGACGAACGGATCGTCGCGGGCCCGGCGGATGTCGGCTTCGACGAGATCCGAGTTGACCTGGGCGGCGACGTTCGCGCCCGCGGCGGCGGCGCCGATGACGTTGCCGGTCAAGTCCGTGACGTTGCCCGCCGCCCACACCCCCGGCACCGCGGTCGCACCGGTGGCGTCCACGGGCAGGCGAGTACCGACCAGCACGTCGCCGCGGCGCACCGGTTCGGTGCGCAACCCCAGATCGGCCAGGGCGCCGAGACGAGCGGTGAACAGCGGCGCCACCACCAACGCATCGCAGGCCAGCAGCCGCCCGCCGACCTCGACACCGGTGAACCGGTCCTCCTCCACCCGCACGCCCTCCACCGGGCCGGGCACGACGGTGATACCGCGGGCGTCGAGGTTCGCGCGGTCCTCGGCGCCGAGCTCACCGAGGGCGTGGCGCAACAACGTGACCCGCGAGCTCCACTGCCGCCACAGCAGCGCCTGGTGCAGCGCCATCGGGCCGGTCCCGAGCACGGCGATGTGCCGGTCGCGGACCTCCCAGCCGTGGCAGTAGGGGCAGTGCAGCACCTCCCGGCCCCACCGCTGCGCCAGCCCCGGCACCGGCGGCAGCTCGTCGACCAAGCCGGTGGCGACCACCAACCGCGCCGCGACGACCGCGGCACCACCGGCGAGGGTGAGCCGGAACCCACCGCCCGGTGCCCGCTCGGCGGCGACGACCTCACCGGTGCTGAACTCGGCGCCGTAGCGCTCCGCTTCGGCACGCCCGGCCGCCACCAGCTCACCCGGCGGGGTGCCCTCGCGGCCCAAGTAGTTGTGCACGCCCTCGGCAGGGGCGTTGCGCGGCTCGCCGGCATCGACGACCAGCACGCTGCGCCGGGCCCGCGCGCAGCTCAACGCCGCACTCGTGCCCGCCGCACCGCCACCGACCACGACGATCTCGTAAGAGCGATCCTGCAGATCCATGGGAAATCCCTCCTCTGCAGCCGATGCTCCACACCCCACGCCGATCCCGCGAAGAAAATTGCCACACCGGCAAAGAACGACGCGCACCCGCTACGACCGCACCACCCACCACCCGCACCCGCGCACCCCGCGACGCCGCGTTGCCGGAGCCCACACCCTCGGAAACACTCACCCCCATGCCCCTGACCGGTGACTACCTAC
>NZ_JAIUJZ010000199.1:0-21063 GCF_020176775.1 Saccharopolyspora sp. 6M | reverse complement strand
CCGTGATCGCAGTTCCGACCGGAAACCGCTTCGGCCGCACCATCGGCCGTCCTCCGGGGCATCGGAACCCGACCGCCGGCGCCCCCGAGCGCTGGTGCAGTCGGTCGATTCTGTTGTGCCGCACGGTCTTCGCGCCTCGCGAACGCTGGACCGCCCCGGAGGTGTCGAGCCGGGCCCGGCACCTTGGTCCCTGATCCGCCGCGGTCGGGTTCCGATGCCCCGGAGGACGGCCGATGGTGCGGCCGAAGCGGTTTCCGGTCGGAACTGCGATCACGGCTCGATCTTGCCGAGATCTTATCTTCCGGCGTGATCAGCCTCTCGGGCGGGCCGGGTAACGCCGTGGCGTCCGCCGCATCCGCCGCTCAGGCGTCCCGGCGCCGCACCGCGAAGATCGCCGCGCCGAGCGAGACCACCGCGAACGCCGCGAAGTACGCCAGCGAGGCCCACGGCCCCAGCGGCACCGAGCTCGGGTCGTCGAAGGTCGTCAGGAAGCGGCTGCCGACGTTGAACGGCATCCACTGCACCAGGTCGGAACCGATGTTGGGGATGAGCGCGATGAGCGATTCGCCGAGCAGCACCCACACGATCAGCAGCGTCACCGCGCCCGCGGTCTGCCGCAGCAGCGTCCCGACACCGAGGGCGAGCACGGCGGTCACCGCGAACACCGGGCCGGCGCCCGCGACCTCGCGGATCCGGTCGGCGCTGTCCAGCGCCAGCTCGGGCCCGGGGGCGAGCAGCTGGGCGAGCCCCCAGGAACCGAAACCGGCCAGCTCGCCCAGCACGAAGCCGGTGACGCCGACGACGGCGGCCTTCGACAGCAGCACCGAGGCCCGGTCGGGCACGGCCTGGAACGTGGCGCGGATGGTGCCGAAGCGGTATTCGGTGGTGATCGCCAGCACGGCCATCACGAGCACGACCATCAGCCCGAACTGGTGGCCGGACATGGCCCCGCTGACGGAGAGTCCCTCGTCGGCGGAGGCGGCCATGGCACCGGTGAAGGCGATGGGCAGCCCGACGGCGAGCGCCGCGCACCACCAGGGCGACCGGGTGGAGAACAGCTTGGTGCGTTCCACGGCGAACAGCGTCATCGGGCGTCCCTCCCAGCGGTGGCGAGCGCGTCGCCGAAATCGGTCTGGTATTCCACGGCGTCCCCGGTGATCTGCATGAACGCCTCTTCGAGCGAGCCGCGCTGCGGGGACAGCTCGTGCAGCACGACGCCGTGCCTGGCGGCGATCTCGCCGACCCGGTCGCTCTCGGCGCCGGTGACGACGATCGTGTCGGGCGTCGTCGGGTCGGCGGGCTTCGTGAGGACGCCGTCGGCGGTGAGCAGGTCGCGCAGCCGCGCGGCCTGCGGGGAGCGGACGGTCAGCGAGGTGAGCCCGGCGCCCGCGACGAACTCGTCGGTGCTGCACTGGGCGATCAGCTCGCCCTTGCCGACCACGACGAGCTGCTCGGCGGTCAGCGACATCTCGGTGAGCAGGTGGCTGGAGACGAACACGGTGCGGCCCTCGTCGGCGAGCCTGCGCATGAAGCGGCGGATCCAGTGGATGCCTTCGGGGTCGAGCCCGTTGACCGGCTCGTCGAACAGCAGGATCTTCGGGTCGCCGAGCAGGGCGGCGGCGATGCCGAGCCGCTGCGACATGCCGAGGGAGAACCCGCCGGCGCGCTTGCCCGCGACCTCGCCGAGCCCGACCATGTCGAGGACCTCGTCGACGCGGCTGACCGGGATCCGGTTGGACCGGGCGAGCCAGCGCAGGTGGGCGTGCGCGGAACGGTTCGGGTGCACCCACTTGGCGTCGATGAGCGCGCCGACGGTGCGCAGCGGTTCGCGCAGCTCGCGGTACTGCTTGCCGTCGACGCGCACGGTGCCCGAGGTCGGCCGGTCCAGGCCGAGGATCATGCGCATCGTGGTGGACTTGCCCGCGCCGTTGGGGCCGAGGAAGCCGGTGACGGTGCCGGGTCGCGCGGTGAACGACAGGTCGTTGACCGCGACCTTCGATCCGTACCGCTTGGTGAGGCCTTCCGCCTCGATCATGGTGACCTCCGAGTGCTGGGCGCGCCTCGGCGGTGGTCCGGGCGCCGAGGTGAACTCTGCCCGGTGCGGCGGGTCCGGCACCTCGGTCGTCCGGCCACGGCGGCTGAGCCGTTCGGCCCGTTCCGGCAGGTGCTCGCGTAGTTCTTGCGTACTACCCGCGGGCCGTTCGACCAGCCGTCGCGCTCAGGGGAACCAGCGGGCGAGCGCGGCGACCACGCCGTCCTCGGTGACGGGTCCGGTGACCTCGGTGGCGGCGGCGCGCACCTCGTCCGGGGCCTGGCCCATCGCGACGCTGTGCGCGGCCCAGCGCAGCATCTGCACGTCGTTGGTGCCGTCACCGGCCGCGAAGGTGTCCTCGGTGGACACTCCGAGCTCGGTGCGCAGCTTCTCCAGCGCGGCGCCCTTGGTGACGCCGGCGGGCACCACCGTCACCCACGGTTCGTAGTGGTCGATGGTGGTGGTGCAGCCGGGGAGCTCGGCGTCGGCGAGCGCGTCGAAGACCTCCTGCGGCGCGTGGTCCTCCCAGTTCGCGATGAGCCGCGGCACGGGTGCCGAGACCAGTTCGTCGAGGGAGGCGAGCCGCTGCGGCCCGTGCAGCTGGTACTCGCGGAACGGGCTGGTGACGAGGCTGCCGGTGCCGACCTGCTCGACGGCGTAGGACGCCCCGGGCAGCAGCGGCGCGAGGCGCGCGTGCACCGGAGCGGGATCGAACGTCTCCACGGCCAGCGCGTCGCCGGTGGCGGCGTCGAGCAGCACCGCGCCGTTGGAGCACAGCGCGACCCCACCGGTGAGGCCGAGTTCGCGCAGCACCGGCACCGTGCCGAGCATGCTGCGCCCGGTGGCGATCACGACGTGCGCGCCCGCGGCCGCGGCGCGGCGGACCGCGTCCCGCACCGGTGGCGAGATGGTCTGCGAGTCGGGGTCGAGCAGCGTTCCGTCCACGTCGAGCGCGACGAGCCTGGGCTTCCATGCGGGATCGGGCACGCCGCCCAGGCTAGCCGTCCACCAGCGCGAACGGACCGACCCGGCGGACGGCCGCGCACCTCGCCCGGATCTCGCGCGGCGGGGCCGCGCAGGGCGGGGCCTCAGCGTTCGCCGAGGCGGACCAGGCCGGTCTCGTAGGCGACGATCACCGCCTGCACCCGGTCCCGGACGCCGAGCTTCGCCAGCACCCGGCCGACGTGGGTCTTCACGGTGGCTTCGGAGACGTGCAAGGTCGCGGCCAGCTCCTGGTTGTTGAGCCCCTTGCCCACCAGCGCCAGCACTTCGCGCTCCCGCTCGGTCAGCACGTCGAGCGCGGCGCGGTCCCGGGCGCCGGCGGTGGAGGTGTCCAGGAACCGCTCCAGCAGCCGCCGGGTGACGCTGGGCGCGACGACCGCGTCGCCGACCGCGACGGACCGCACCGCCGCCACCAGACCGCTCGGCTGGATGTCCTTGAGCAGGAATCCGCTCGCGCCACCGCGGAGCGCGGCCAGGGAGTACTCGTCCAGGTCGAACGTGGTGAGCACCAGGACCTTCGCGTCGCAGTCGGCGGTGATCAGCCGGGTCGCCTCGATGCCGTCCAGCACCGGCATCCGCACGTCCATCAGCACCACGTCCGGGTCGAGCCGCCGGGCGAGCCGCACGGCCTCAGCACCGTCCCCGGCATCGCCCACGACCTCGATGTCCTGGTGCGCGTCGAGCACCATGCGGAACCCCATGCGCATCAGTTCCTGGTCGTCGACGAGCAGCACCCGGATCATGGCCACCAACCCTAAGCGCCCGGAGGGCGCGGGGACCCGGTTCCCGGATGATCTCCGTGACAACCCTCGCGGGCCCTACCCGTCCGCGGCGACCGCGGGCGGCGCGCCGGACGGCGTCCCGTCGTGCCGGAGCCCGATGTGCCACAGGTCGCGCCAGAGCAGCTCCCACGGCCGCCGGGGCTCCGACACCACCCACACGGGAGTGCCCTCGTACAGCGACGGCAGGCCGGTGCGCACCGTGTCCGCCCGCCGCACGGAACCGAAGTGGCGCAGGAGGAAGTCCCGCCGTCCGCCCACGTAGATCGCGTTCCGGACGTGCTCGGCGGGCTTGCCGAACGCCCAGTACCCCCGGCTCGCGCTGTGGACCTCGGTGCGGCCGTAGTGGTGCACCGCGCTCGCCACCCAGTAGTCCTCGGCGATCACCGGTGCCGCGTGCTCGCGGGCGTTGCGCTCGACGATCGCGGTGAGCTCCGGCCAGCCCACGCTGCCGGTGCCCACCAGGTCGAACCGCGGGATCAGCGCGACCGGCAGCACCGGCAACGTCGCCACGACCGCGACCAGCGCGGAGACCGCGTACAACCGCGCGGAGAACCACCGCGCCCGGAGCTGCACGGCACCGACCGCGAACAGCAGCCCGTACGCGCCCGCCAAGTAGTACGGCCGCGATTCCGTCAGCGCCACCAGCACGGCCACCCCGAGGACCGTCCAGCCGAGGAAGCGGTACGGCCGCAGCTCCGGCGCGCGCAGCAACCGCCAGCAGCCGAAGCACACCAGCACTCCGCCGGGAATTCCCGCGCACAGCACCACGGCGGGCAGCAGGAGCACGCCGAAGGAGCTCTCCGCGGCGACGGCCTCGCCCATGCTCAGCTGCGGCCAGCCGTGGGTGGCCTGCCACCACAGCGTCGGCGCCGCGGTGAGCAGCGCGCCCGCCGCACCGGCCCACAGCAGCGGGCGGCGCAGCAACGACCGCGGCCCGGTGCACAGCAGCACCAGCCACAGCACCAGCCACAGCACCGGGATCAGCAGCTTGACCTGCATCGCCAGGGCCGTGCAGGCGCAGGCCGCGAGCAGCAGCCGGTCCTGCCGCACGCCCTGCTCGCGCAGCCGCACCCAGCGGACCAGCGGCCACAGCACCGCGGTCCACAGCACCGGGTCGAAGGAGACGGTGGCGAGCATGTGCCCGCCCCCCAGCGTCTGCCCGGCGACCGCCCAGGCCCCGCCCGCCAGCAGCTGCGCCCGGCGATCACCGCCGAGCTCCCGCGCGAGCAGGGCCGTTCCGCCGACCCCGGCGCCGGCCGCGCGCGCGGCGGGCAGCCGCAGCGCGAGCAGCGAACCGGCGAACGCGGTGTCGGCGAGCAGCGCGATCAGCGGCGCGAGCGGCGGCTGGTCGACGTAGCCCCAGTCCGGGTGGTGCCCGGCGGCGAGGAAGTACAGCTCGTCGGCGTAGATCCCGTAGCGGCCGCTGGTGAGCAGCAGCACCCCGGTCACGGCGGCGGCGATCAGCAGCAGCGGCCGGGTGGCGAGCGCGGGCAGCGCGGACGGCGCGGCGGCGGTACTCGGTGCGGGCGGGGGAACGAGGCGCGAACGCTCGTCGAGTGCGGGCGGCATGACCACTTCCCGGTTCGGGGCTCGGACCGGCCCAGACTCCGGCGCGGACCGCTGCGCGCGCGTCCGCCTGAGCGTTGAACCCGGCACCGCCGCACGTCCCACCGGGGTAGGACGTCAGGTCATCCCGGCGACGCAGGGCGCCCGGCCGGCGGCCTGGGGGATTCGTCGACGAGTGGCCGAATCCCCGGCGACGTGCCGACGGTCGGCCCGGTGGGACGTGCGGCGTTCGCGCCGGGACCGTCGATCAGTTCGGCGCAACCGCGTCGGAGCTCACCAGCGGCAGCACCGCGTGCACCCGCCAACCGCCCTCCGGCCGGGGTCCCGCGGTCAGCGCGCCGCCGTACAGCGCCGCCCGCTCGCGCATCCCGTCCAGTCCGTTCCCCTCGCCCGAGCCGGTTCCCGCGAGCGCGGCGGCCGAGGCCGACCCGTCGTCGCTGATCTCCAGCCCGACGGCGCGGCCGTCGTTGTCCACCCGCACGACCGCCGCTCCGCCGCCGTGCTTGAGCACGTTCGTCAGCGCCTCCTGCGCGATCCGGTACACGGCGAGGCCGAGCCCCGTCGGCAGGTCCTCGACGTCCCCGGAGAGTTCGAGCCGCACCGGCAGGTCCGGGTGCCGCACCCGGTCGACCAGTTCGCGCAGGCTCACCGACCCCGGCGGCGGGGGCCACGCCCCGCCCTCGGCCGGGTCGCGCAGCACCTCCAGCAGACCGCGCAGCTCGGCGAGCGCCGTCCGGCCCGTGTCGCCGATCGTGCGGGCCGCCCGCTCGGCGAGTTCGGGATCGGTGCGCAGCGCGTAGCTCGCCCCGTCGGCCTGCGCGATCATCACGCTGAGCGAGTGCGCGAGCACGTCGTGGATCTCGCGGGCGATGCGGTTGCGCTCCTCGGCGACGGCGAGGCGGGCGCGCCGGTCCCGCTCGGATTCCGCGCGCCGCAGCCGGTCCTCGACCTCCCGCAGGTGCGCGCGGCGGGCGGCGATGAACTCGCCGAGCGCCCAGAGCAATGCGGTGAGCAGCAGGTGGAACAGCGTCGCGCTGACCACCGCGAGCTCCGGCCACCCGGTCGGGAGCGGGCCGACGGCCACCAGTCCGGTCAGCACGACCAGGTTGAACGCCACGGCCAGCACGGCTCCGGCCCACCGGCGCCCGGACACGACCAGCCCGTACAGCACCAGGAACACCGCTACCTGCCCCGGGTTGACCAACGGCCGCAGCGCCAGGACCACGTGCGTCCCGACCGCCCCGGCGAGGACTCCGGCCGCGGCGAGCAACGGGGCGCGGCGGCGCAACGCGACCGGCGCGCAGGCGAGCAGTTCGAGGTACGGGGGCAGTTCGCGCGGCCACAGGCCGTACGCGTCGGGTTCGGAGATCAGGAAGGCGACGAACAGCAGCGCCGCCGTCCACCCGTCCACGGCCGTCGGATGCGCCCGCGCCCACGCGCTCCAGTTCCGCACCGGCCCAGCGTAGGCGCGGAGCACCGCCGGATCGTCATCCTCGCGGCGCGTTCCCGTCATACCGGGGTCGTAGTCGAGCCCCCACCGGGAGCGGGGTCCGCGGCCGGGTCAGCCGGTGCCCGCGCGGGGTTCCGCGTCGAAGTGCCCGCTGGCCCGGGCGCTGATCTCCTCCTGCAGCGCCTTCTCCCGCTGCTTGGTGCGCAGCCGGGCGAGCAGCCAGATCGTGATGCCGTGCGCCACCGCCAGCACCAGCAGCAGCACGCCGACCCGGGTGATCAGGGCGTGGAACGGATCGCCGCCGCCCATCCGGACGGTGGACAGCAGAGCCAGCACGCCGAGCGTCGCCAAGTGGAACAGCACCGTGATCAGCTGGTTCGCCGAGTCCGCGACCTTGCCGTCCGGGTAGACCGCGGCGAGGTACGTGGTGCCGCTGCGGCGCAGCAGCCACCCGTCGACGAACACCAGCACGGTGCCGATGACCAGGAATGCGAGGGTGTAGCCGGTTCCCACGGGTATCACCGAATTCCGCTGTCGAGTGCGTTGTGCGCATGTCCGTGCACTCGCCGGGTTCCCGGACAGATCGTCGGGCAAACCGATCTCGGCGCCGGGTCGTGGCAGGATGGCCGCGATCACGGGCCGCGTCCAAGGAGGCAGGGGTGACTTCGCCGGTCGAGCAGCAGCGCTGGGCGGGTCCGCTGTCGGCGTCGGTCGCGCGGATGTGCGCGGGGTTGCGCGGCCAGGTGTGCGAGCGCACCGCGGCCGGTTTCGACGAGGTGCTGCACCGGATGTCCGCCCCGTTGCAGGTGGCGGTGGCCGGCCGGATCAAATCGGGCAAGTCGACGCTGGTGAACGCGATGATCGGCAGGCGGGTGGCGCCGACCGACGTCGGCGAGTGCACCCGGCTGGTGACCCGCTTCCAGTACGGCACGGTGGACCGGGTCGAGGTGGTGTTCCACGACGGGTCGAAGCAGGCGGTGCCGTTCGACACCGACGGCGGCATCCCGGCGGAGCTGGGAGTCGAGCTGGACCGGGTCTCGCACCTGGAGGCGTACCTGACGAACGCGGTGCTGCGCGACCTGACGGTGATCGACACCCCGGGCCTGGGTTCGCTGGACGCCGCGTCGGTGGCGCGGACCGAACAGCTGCTGGGCGCCCGCGAGCCGGGTGCGGACGACCTGGACCCGGTGTCGCGCAGCGCCGTCGCGGGTGCCGAGGCCGTGCTGTACGTGGTGACGCAGGCGGTGCGCGCCGACGACCAGCAGGCGCTGGACGCGTTCACCGCGGCCACCGCGAGCCGGGACGCGGGCCCGGCGAACGCGATCGCCGTGCTGAACAAGGCGGACACCGTCGAACCGGACTCGGTGCCGGGTTCCGGCGGCGAGGTGTGGCGGGCGGCGGAGGCGCTGGCCGCGGAGCAGGCCGCGCTGCTCGGGCCGCGGGTCGCGGAGGTGCTGCCGGTGATCGGCCTGCTCGCGGAGACCGCGGAGACCGGCGGGTTCGGCTCCGCGGACGCGGAGGCGCTGCGGGCGCTGGCGCAGCTGGACGAGGCGGACCGGCTGACGATGCTCATGTCGGCGGACCTGTTCACCGGCTGGGAGTGCGCGGTCCCGGAGCGGGACCGGGAGCGGCTGCTGGAGCGGCTGGACCTGTACGGGGTGCGGCGGGCGCTCGCGGTGCTCGCGGACGATCCGGAGATCACGGCGGGGAAGCTGCGCCGGGTGCTGCTGGACTGCTCGGGGCTGGCCGGGGTGCGGACGCGACTGGACGAGGTGTTCCGTGCGCGCGCCGACGGGATCAAGGCGGCGGCCGCGCTGGCCTCGGTGACGGCGTTGGCGCAGGCATCCGGTGACCCGGGCGAGCGGCAGCGGGTGCACGACGCGATCGAGGTGCTGCTGAGCAGGCGGGAGGCGCACCAGCTGCGGGTGCTGGAGGCGTTGACGCTGGTGACCTCGGACGCGGTGCGGTTGCCGGAGGATCTGGCGGCGGAGGTGTTGCGGATCGGTGGCAGCGCGGATCCCGGCTCCCAGCTGGGGATGGCGGGACGGCCGCGGCACGAGCTCGTGCAGTTCGCGCTGGAGCGGGCGAGCTGGTGGCGGTCGTTCGCGTCGTTCGGCGCGACGCCCGCGCAGAGCCGCGTCGCGTTCGTGGTGCACCGGGCGTACTTCCTGATCTGGCAGCAGCTGCAGGCCGGTCAGGTGCCGGCGCCGGGCTGAACACCGGCGAGCGGCGAGCGGAGGGGACGCGGCGGTGCGGGACTGGCTTCGACGACGATCTTCACCTGATCGTGGAACCGAGCGGGCGACCACCGCGTCGGAACGGGGTGCGGAGGAACCCGCCGAACCGGACGCCGAGTTGGGGGCTGACATGACCGCCGTGCACATCGACCCGCTCGACCAGGCGCTGTCCGAACGCACCGAGCTGATCAGGCTGTGCCTGTACGCGCTCGACCGGGCTCGCAGCAGCGGCGTAGCCGAACGGCTGACCGAAGGGCTGGACGGGATCGGGGTGGTGCGGCTGCGCCCCGAGGGGCTGCCGTTCGACCCCTCCCGGCACGAGGCGGGCGGCACGGTGCCCACCGACGATCCCGCGTTGGACGGGATCGTCGCCGAGACCGAGGTCCCGGGCTTCGCCGACCGCGATCAGGTACTGCGCACCCCGGTCGTCACCGTGTACCAGTGGCGCCCGGGACCAGCGGCGAGCTGAACCGGAACTCCGCGGACCGGGAGATCTTGCGGGTCCGCTCGCGGTCGGGGGCGCGCTCGGCGAGGTCGGGCAGCACCGAGCTCACCGACATCAGCAGCAGGACGGCGAGCGCGAGGACGAGTCCGATGACGGTGCCGAGAGTGGTGAGTGCGGTGAACATGGTGTTCCTCCTTGCCGGTGACTTCGCCCCGCAGTTCGAGGTGACACCAGAATCGCTGGTCACCCCCCTCCGGCGGATCGGCCGTGCGGATCGGCCGCTCTAAGCCCTCCGGCCAAGGACGAGCCGGGGCGCCCGGCCGTTCGGTCGAGGCCTCCGGACCCGGTGCGCGGGCGAACGGTCCGCCCGCCCCGATCCGGGTGGTCGTCGGCGGTGCGCCGGGCCCCGCGAGCTGGTCGGGTCGGGTGGACCGCGCGGGAAGCGGACCGGGCGCGCGCCGGTGGGCGGTACATTCACGCCCGCGCCGCGGCCGATCCGGGCCGGCGGCCCGGCCCGCGCCCAACGCGGTGCCCGAACGCAGCGACGGGAGTGCGCATGACTTCGGCCGGTCCGGCGACGACCGGGGTGCCCGTGGCGGCCACCGCCTTGCCCCAGCAGGTCAAGCAGACCAGGGACCGGTTGTTCGCCCTGCTGCGGGAGGTCGACCCGGACGCCGCGGACTGGGCGGACCGGGTGCGGCGCTCCCGGCCGCTGGTGCCGAGCGTCGTCGTGGTCGGGGAGACGAACCGCGGCAAGAGTTCCTTGGTGAACGCGCTCGTCGACGCCCCCGGACTGTCCCCTGTGGACGCTTCGGTGGCGACGTCGACGTACCTGGAGTTCCGGCACGGCGAGCGGTGGCGCGGCCTCGCCTGCTACCCGGCCGACGCGGAACCGGTGGAGTTCGCGGTGGCCGAGCTGCCCGCCTGGGCGTCCGCGCGGACGACGCCGCCCGAAGGCGCGCTCCCGCCGCGGCACCTGCGGATCGAAGCACCGCTGGACGTGCTGGCCGCGCTGACCGTCGTGGACACCCCCGGAGTCGGCGGCCTCGACTCGGTGCACGGGGAGCTCGCCGCCGAAGCCGCCTCCGCCGCGACCGCGCTGCTGTTCGTCGCCGACGCCTCCGCCCCGTTCACCCGCGGCGAGCTGGACTTCCTGCACGGCGCGGCGGATCGGGTGGAGACCGTGGTGTTCGCGCTCGCCAAGACGGACCAGCACCGCGGCTGGCGCCGGGTGCTGGAGGAGAACCGCGCGCTGCTGGCCGAGCACGCGCCGCGGTTCGCGGACGTGCCGATCCACCCGGTGTCGGCGCGGCTGTGGGAACTCGCCGCGCAGGCGCCGAACGAGCAGGCCGCCACCATGCTGCGGGAGCGGTCCGGGGTGGCCGAGCTGCGCTCCGCGCTGGAGCAGCTCGTCGGCGGCCGGGCCGCGATGCTCGGCGAGGCCAACACGATGCGCGCGCTGTCCACCGTGCTCGGCGAGCTGGCGGTGCGGCTGGCCGCCGAGCAGCGCGCGCTCACCGTCGGCGAGGACGAGGCCGAATCGCTGCGCGCCCGCCGCGACGAGCTCAGCGCCTCCCGCCGCTCCTCCACCCGCGGCTGGCAGCTGAAGCTGCGCGGCGAGATCCAGCGCACCCGCGTCGAGGTCAGCCACGAGGTGACCCGGCAGATGCGGGAGGTGCAGAGCTGGTTCCGCCGCGCCATCGACACCGCCGAGCACGGCGCGCTCACCGCCCTGCCACACCAGGTGGACACCGCGCTGCAGATGGTGTCCTCGCGGGTGTCGGCGCTGCTGTCGGCGCGGCTGGCGAAGGTCGCCGAGGTGTCGCTGGCGGAGCTGTTCTCCGCGGAGGAGCTGGACGTGATCCGCTCCCAGTTCGCCCGCGGCGCGCAGTCGCCCATCGCGCTGCGGCCACCGGACAAGCGGGCGCCGACCGCCGAGGACAAGCTGCTGGTGTTCATGGGGATCTCCGGCGGCCTCGGGGTGGGCCGGGCGGCGGCGATGCCGCTGGCCGGGATCGGCGTGGGCGTGCTGAACCCGGTGGTGCTGCCGGTGACGATCGTGCTGGGGCTCGGCGCCGGGTGGTGGATGGCCCGCACCCGCAAGCACGCCGCGGACAAGCAGCACCTCAAGCAGTGGCTCACCGAGGCCATCGCGGACGCGCGCTCCGCCCTGGACCAGCTGGTGTCCGAGCAGCTCATCGAGGCGGAGCAGCAGCTGTCGCTGGCGCTGGACGACGCGCTGGGCAGGCGCATCGAATCGATCGAGGCGGAGCTGCGGGAGGTCGACAAGGCGCTGAAGATGGACGCCGCCGAGCGCAGCCGCCGGTTGCACACCGCCGAGCAGCGGCTCGCCGAGGCCCGCAGCGGCCGAGATCGCGCCGAGCACCTGCTCGGCGCGATCCGCGGGCTCCGCGACCGCGCCGAATGACGGATCAGGGCAGCAGCACCAGCTTCCCGCCCGGGTGGCCCTCGCTGAGGAGCCGGTGCGCCGCGGCGGCCTCGGCCAGCGGGAAGGTCCGCGCGATCGGCAGCTCCAGCCGCCCGGCGGCGGCCGCGGGCAGCAGCCGCTCCCACGCCGCCGCGACGACCTCGGTGCCCGGGCCCGCGTCGGGACCGCCGCCGACGAGCCGGATCCCGTCCGAGGCGCGGTGGAACGCGGCGGCGCTGACGACCCGGTCCGGGGCGACGAGCGCCAGCGAGACGTCGATCGCCTCGTCGGTGCCGACGGTGTCGATCACGCCGGCGACGCCGTCCGGCGCGGCCGCGCGCACCCGCTCCAGCAGACCGTCCCCGTAGGACACCGGCACGACGCCGAGGCCGCGCAGCCGCTCGTGCCGGGATTCGCCCGCGGTACCCACGACCCGCGCTCCCGCGGCGATCGCGAGCTGGGCGGCGAGCACGCCCACCGCACCGGATGCGCCGTGCACCAGCACGGTTCGGCCCGCGACGTCGCCGAGCAGCGACAGCTGGTGCACCGCGGTGCCGCCCGCGAGCAGCAGGCCGGACGCGACCTCCCAGGACAGCCCGGCGGGTTTCGGGACGACGGAGCTCGCGGGCACGTCCACCTCGCTCGCCGAGGCGCCGGGCGCGGGGTGCACGACCACCTCGTCGCCGACCGAGATCGGACCGGCCTTCCCGGTGGCCCCCTCGCCGACGGCGGTGACCACGCCGGCGAGCTCGTTGCCCACGGGCAGCGGCAACCTCGCCGGGTCGGAGCCGAACGCTCCGCTGTAGAGCTTGTGGTCGATCGGGTTCACCCCGATCGCGCGGGCCTCGACCACGACCCGGCCGGGACCGGGCGGGGCGACCTCGGCGTCGACGACGGACAGGACTTCCGGGCCACCGAACGCGGTGGCGACGATGCGAACAGCCATGTCCGCCGCAACACCGCCCGCACCGCCCGGATTCCCCACCGCCGCGCCGCATCCGGTGACGCGGGGGAACCGGACGGCTCTACGCTGCGTCGTAGCGCTGAGCCGAGGCCGAAGTGGGGGTCGAGATGTACATCGAGGAGACGGGTGCCGGGGACGGCGACATCAAGGTCACCGTCGAGGGCGTGGAGTACACCGCCGAGGCGAACTACGACCTCGACGGCGACGGCGTGGACGACGCGGTCACGATCCTGACCGAGGACGGCCACGTGGCCTACCTCGACGAGGACGCCGACGGCGCCGCCGAGGTGATGCAGACGGTGGACGCGGACGGCACCGTCGTCGGCCAGGCCCGCTACGACGCCGCCACCGGCGACTGGGTCGCCGAGCAGCCGGAGCAGCACCCCGGCGCGGCCGACCCGCGGCAGCGCGGCGGGGCACCCTTGGTCATCGACACCCCGGGCGGCGAGCAGCAGATCGGGCCGGCCACCGAGGACACCGACAACGACGGCCGCCCCGACACCGCGGTGGTCACCACGGAGCACGGGACGATGCTGGTGACCGACGTGGACGGCGACGGTTCCGCGGACCAGCTGGTGGAGATCGGGAACTCCGGCGAGGTCACCATCACCCACCACACCGGCGCCGGGGAGTGGACGGTCGTCGAGCAGGGCACCCTCGACCAGCACGGCCAGTACGTGCCCGCCCCGCACCCGGCGGCCGGTGCGACCGACGACGCGACCTGGACGTTCGGCGACCCGGAGCCGCCGGAGGCGCAGCAGGTCGCCCAGGAGCGGCCCACGACCTGCTCCGATTCGGACGCCGCCTGGAGCTGACGGTCCCGAGCGCTCGAATTCCTCCTATCCGGTGGAGTTCGGGCGCTGTTCGCATCCCGGATCGGCGCCGGAACGGCACGAGATGTCCGCCCGGCCGTCATCTCCCGTTCGCGGGGCTGTCCGCTTCGCCGGAAATCCTTGGTCATCCACGCGCGGGGGCGACTGAATTTTCGTCTAGACCTGTGCTTCACCGGGGTACTGAATCGATCCCCTTATCGTTCCTGTGAGAGAACCTACACAGCTGATCTCCATTGCGAGCGCCCGGCACCGTTAGCCTCGGTGCATCCCTTTCCAAGCTCCTCCCGTTCTGCGGGTGGGGCGAAGCATTCTCTGAACACGCCGGTGGCACCGCCGCCGCCGGACGAGCATTCCGGGCTGTGGCGCCCAGTCAGGAGACACGAAGCGATGACCGCCTTGACCATCCCAGGTCTCGACCAGGCACCCACCGACCACGCACGCCTGCTGTCGTGGGTGCGCGAGGTCGCCGAGCTGACCACGCCCGAGCGGGTGGTGTGGTGCGACGGCTCCCAGGAGGAATGGACGCGGCTGACCGACGAGCTGGTCGAGGCGGGCACCTTCACCCGGCTGGAGAAGAAGCCCAACTCGTTCTGGGCCGCCTCGGACCCGACGGACGTGGCGCGCGTCGAGGAGCGGACCTACATCTGCTCCCGGGAGCGCAAGGACGCGGGCGTCACCAACAACTGGATGCAGCCCGACGAGATGAAGGCGATCATGACCGAGCTCTACCGGGGCTCGATGCGCGGTCGCACCATGTACGTCATCCCGTTCTGCATGGGTCCGCTGGAGGCCGACGAGCCGAAGCTGGGCGTCGAGATCACCGACAGCGCCTACGTGGTGACCTCCATGCACATCATGACCCGGATGGGCGCGAAGGTCCTGGAGAAGCTGGGCAGCGACGGCGCGTTCGTACCCGCGCTGCACTCGGTGGGCGCCCCGCTGGAGCCCGGCGAGCAGGACGTCGCCTGGCCCTGCAACGACACGAAGTACATCACCCACTTCCCCGAGGAGCGGATGATCTGGAGCTTCGGCTCCGGCTACGGCGGCAACGCGCTGCTCGGCAAGAAGTGCTACTCGCTGCGGATCGCCTCCGCGATGGGCCGCGACGAGGGCTGGCTCGCCGAGCACATGCTGATCCTCAAACTCACCTCGCCGGAGGGCAAGGTCCACTACGTGGCCGCCGCGTTCCCGTCGTCGTGCGGCAAGACGAACCTGGCGATGCTGCAGCCGACCATCCCCGGTTGGAAGGCGGAGACGCTCGGCGACGACATCGCCTGGATGCGCTTCGGCGAGGACGGCAGGCTGTACGCGGTGAACCCGGAGGCCGGTTTCTTCGGCGTCGCCCCGGGCACCGACGAGAACACCAACCCGAACGCGATGCGCACCATCGAGCAGGGCAACACGCTGTTCACCAACGTGGCCCTCACCGATGACAAGGACATCTGGTGGGAGGGCATGGGCGAGGCGCCCGCGCACCTCACCGACTGGAAGCAGCGGGACTGGACGCCGGACTCGGACGAGAAGGCCGCGCACCCGAACTCCCGCTACTGCACGCCGATGTCGCAGTGCCCGATCCTCGCCGACGAGTGGGACGACCCGAACGGCGTGCCGATCTCGGCGATCCTGTTCGGCGGCCGCCGCAAGACGACGGTGCCGCTGGTGAACGAGGCGTTCGACTGGCAGCACGGCGTGTTCATGGGCGCCACCATGTCCTCGGAGACCACCGCCGCCGCCGCGGGCCAGGTCGGCGTGGTGCGCCGCGACCCGATGGCGATGCTGCCGTTCATCGGCTACAACGTCGGCGACTACTTCCAGCACTGGGTGAACATGGGCAAGTCGGCGGACGCGACGAAGCTGCCCCGGATCTTCTACGTGAACTGGTTCCGCCGCGACGAGTCCGGCAAGAAGATCGTGTGGCCGGGCTTCGGCGAGAACTCCCGCGTGCTCAAGTGGGTCGTGGACCGCATCGAGGGCAACGCGGCCGCCGAGGACACCGCGATCGGCCGGGTGCCGTCGGCCGACCAGATCGACCTGTCCGGCCTGGACACGCCGCGCGAGGACGTGGAGACCGCGCTGCACGTGGACGTGGAGGAGTGGAAGGCGGAGATCCCGCTGATCGAGGAGTGGTTCGCCACGATCGGTGCGGACCTGCCGAGCTCGGTGCAGGACGAGTTCGACGCCCTCAAGCAGCGCCTCGGCGTCGCCTGACCCGACACGACCCCGAGAAGGGGGGGGGGGGGGGGGGGGGGGCCCGGGGGGGGGGGGGGGGGCGGGGGGGGGGGGGGGGGGATTTGCGCGGGCCCGGGGCCCGCCCGGGGGAACGGCCCCCGGGGGGGGCCCGCCCCCGCCCGCCCCCCCCCCCCCCGGCGCCCCCCCCCGCCGCCCCCCCCCCGCCCCCGCCCGCCCCGCCCCCCCCCCCCCCCCCCCCCCCCCCCCCCCCCCTTCCGCATTTCCGGGAAGAAACCCGCAATTCCGCGGATTCATCGCGACCGCAGTCCGCGAAACCGGCGAATCGGTCCGGAACTTCCGAAAAATGGATCGACGGAACGGAACCCGCCGGGCACCCTGCACGTCCTAAGAACAACGGATCACGAGGGGAGGAGGTGTGTCATGGCGGGTGCGGCGCTGTTGCTGCTGGCGTTGATCGCGATCGTGATGGTCTTGCTCGCACCGGACCGGCACGACGACGCGGACGACCACGAGGTGCGGATTCCCGCGCCCCGGGCGGAAGGCGAGCTCGGCTCGGCTCGTCCGGGCGCGGTCGACGAGAAGGAACGGGCCTGATGGACGGTGTCCCGAGGAGCGGATCTGCGGGTGGACGAGCGGCGAGTGGAGATCATTCCCTCGCCGCTCGTGCCACTTCCGCTCCCGCACACGTCATTTGATCGCCCCGGTGAGCGTGAAAGCGCCGCCCAGCGATCGGGACACCAGCAGGTACAGCCCGATCACCGGAGCCGTGTAGAGGATCGAATAGGCGGCGAGCTGCCCGTAGGCGATCAGCCCGCCCTGGCCGAAGAACGCGAACACCCCCACCGAGGCCGGCTGCTTCGCCGCGTCCAGCAGCAGCACGAACGGCACGAAGAAGTTCCCCCAGGCGTTGATGAACGTGAAGATCCCGACCACGCCCATGCCGGGGACGATCAGCGGCAGCACCACCGAGCGCAGCGCCTGCATCGCCGAGGCCCCGTCCACCCAGGCCGCCTCCTCCAAGCTGATCGGCACGCCGTCCATGAAGTTCTTCGTCATCCAGATCGCCACCGGCAGCGAGGTCGCGGCCAGGAACAGCGTGGTGCCGAACATCGAATCGACCAGGTCCAGCCGGACGAACATGCTGTACACCGGCACCATCACCGCCGTGATCGGCAGCCCGGTCGCGAACAGCACGGTGTACAGGAACGGCCGCCGGAACCGGGACCGGTAGCGGGACAGCGGGTAGGCGCACAACACCGCCGCCAGCACCGAGATCAGCGCCGCGCCACCGGACAGCAGCAATCCGTTCCACAGTGGACGGATCGTGGTCTCCCAGTCCAGCACCTGCTCGAAGTTCTCCAGCGTGAACCGCTGGGGCACCGCCGCCGACAGCGGCGCCTCCGCGTCGAACGCGGCGGTGAGCAGCCACAGCAGCGGCGCCAGGAACAGCAGCGCGATCACCCCGAGCAGCGAGCCGACCAGCGCCGACTCGCCCCGGCGGCTCACACCTCCTCCCGCAGCGTGCGGGCGTAGACCACGGCGAACAGCGCGCCGACCGCCAGCAGCACCAGCGAGATCGTGGCGCCGTAGCCGATCTCGTCCAGCTCGAAGGCCTCGTCGTACATCAGCAGCGGCAAGGTCTGCGTCGCATCCCCCGGACCGCCCGCGGTGAGCACGTAGATCAGCGTGAACACCCCCAGCGTCTGCAAGGTCACCAGCATCAGGTTCGTCAGCACCGAACGGCGGATCACCGGCAACGTCACGTGCCGGAAGCGGCGCAGCGCCCCCGCCCCGTCCACCTCGGCGGCCTCGGTGAGCTCGGTCGGCACCTCGGACAGCGCCGCCTGGTACACCAGCATCGAGAACGCGGTGCCGCGCCAGGCGTTGCCCAGCACGATCGCCAGCAGCGGCGCGCTGAACAGCCAGTCCTGGCTCAACCCGACCGCGCCGAGCAGCGCGTTCAACGTGCCCTCCGGGTTCAGGAACGCGTACAGCGCGAACGCGGCCACCAGCTCCGGCAGCACCCAGGCGGACACCACCGAGACGCCGACCGCGTTGCGCAGCAGCCGGTTCCGGTGCCGGGTCAGCACCGCGATGAGCAGCCCGAGCCCGTTCTGCCCGATCACCGCCGAACCGACGGTGAACACCACCGTCAGCCACGCCGAGTGCCACAGCGCCGGATCGGCGAACAGGCGGCGGAAGTTCTCCAGGCCGACGAACTCCGGGGAGGTCGCCGCCGCCCCGGTCAGCGCCGCGTTCGTGAACGAGACGTAACCGCTCCACAGGATCGGGCCCGCCACGAACAGGCCGAGCAGCAGCACCGCGGGCGCCATCGGCAGCAACCACCGCGACAGCACGGCGCCGCGCATCAGCCGCCCCGGGTCTCGTCCGGGCCGGCGATGCGCCGCACCTGCTCGGTCCACCGCTGGGACACCTGCTCCGGGTCCGCGCCGCCCGCGACGTCGAGCACCGATTGCTGGATCTCCTCGGAGATCTTCGGGTACTCCGGCAGCGTCGGGCGGTAGTGCGTGCCCTCCAGCAGCCCGAGCCAGAACCCGGCCAGCGGGTTCGCCGCGGTGAGCCGCGGATCGGCCGCCGAGTCCTCCCGGGACGGCAGGTTCCCGGAGGACAGCGCGTACTCGGTGACGTTGTCCCGGCTCAACGCGATCGTGAGGAACTCGAAGGCGTCGTCCTGCTTGCCGCCGGAAGCGCTCATCGCCAGCGTCCAGCCACCGGACGTCGACACGGTGCCACCGCCGTCCCGCGTCGGCATCGGCGCGGCGGACATCGTCTCCGCCCAGTCCCGCCAGCCCGCGGATTCCCACTGCCCGGAGGCGAAGCTGCCGTCCAGCCGCATCGCGACCTTCCCCTGCCGGGTGAGGTCGTCGCGGAGCTTCTTGTCGTACTGGGCGTCGGCGATCTGCGCGCGGCTCTGGGTGAGCCCTTCGCCGACGGCGGTGGACAGGAAGCGCATCGCCTCGGTGAAGCCCGCGTTCGGCGCGATCCACCTGCCGTCGTGCAGCGAACCGGTCTCGGTGCCGTGCAGCAGCATCAGCACCGTCTGCATGGTCACCGCTTCGCCTTCCGCCTTGCCCATCGGCAGGTCCAGGCCGATCACGTCGGGGAACCGCTGCTTCACCCGGCGGGCGGCGGCGAGCACGTCGTCCCAGCCGTCCGGTTCCCAGTCGGCGGGCAGTCCCGCGCGGGCGAACAGGTCGCGGTTGAACCAGATGCCGCGGGTGTCGGTGTCCAGCGGGATGCCGTAGGTGCGGCCGTCGGTGGCGCGCCCGGCCTGCTTGGTGGTGTCGATGAAGTGGTCCCAGTCCGCCCAGTCCGCGAGCCGCTCGTCCAGCGGCGCCAGGTAGCCGGCGGCCACGTCGGAGTTGACGGTGAAGCTGTCCTCGTAGAGCACGTCCGGTGCGGTCTTCGCGGAGCGCATCCGCAGCTGCAGCTTCGACAGGTACTCGCCCTCGGGCGCCACCACCGGGTCCAGCGAGACGTGCTTGCCCGGGTTCGCCTGCTCGTACTGCTGCTTGACCCGCTGCATCAACGCGTCGACCTGCGTGGAGTTCCCGTAGCGGTGGTAGGCCACGCTGATCGTGTCCGGGTCGTCGGCCGTCCCGCCGCCGCAGCCGGTGGCTGCCAGCACTGCGGCGATCAGGACCAGGGGTAATCGTCGGCGAGGCATCGATCCTCCCGGTGCGGGACTCGTCCCGGTAGCCGTCGCGGCCGCCCCGGTCGGGGACCGGCCGGTCTTCGATGAGCTGCGCGATCACCTGACCCGCTCGGCGCTTGCGCCCGATGTGAGATCAGGATCACACTGCACCGTAATTCCATTCGATGAAGCAAGTCAACGACACGAGCGCCTCGGGAGCCCCCGCATGCGGCAGGAGTTCTGGCAGGGCACCAACCTCCCCAGGGTGGGCGGGTTCAACCGCGCGGTCGTGCTGGACGCGATCCGCGCGAACGGCGGCGTGAGCCGCGTCGAACTCGCCCGCAGGACCGGGCTCACCGCGCAGACCATGTCGAACATCGTGCGGGCGCTGATGGCCGACGGGCTCGTCACCGAGGACGGGCACGCGCCCTCCACCGGCGGCAAGCGGCGGGTGATGCTGCGGGTCGTGCCGGACGCCTACCAGTCGGTGGGCCTGCACCTGGATCCGGAGCGGATCACCGGGGTGCTGCTGGACCTGGACGGGCGGGTGCGGGCGCGCAGCACGCGGCGCGTCGCCGCGGGCGCCTCCCCGGACGCCGTCGTCGGCGCGCTCGCCCGCACCGTCGGGCACCTGGTGCGGCGCTCCACGGCCGCATCCACCGAGGACGGGGAGGTCGAGGGCGGCCGGGTGCTCGGCGTGGGTCTCGCCGTGCCGGGTCCGGTGGACGACGCCCACCGCCGGGTGTTCAGCCCGCCGAACCTGCCCGGCTGGCCCGAAGTCCCGCTCGCCGACCTGGTGGAGGAGCGCGCCGGGCTGCCGGTGGTGATGGACAACGACGCGACCGCCGCGGCCATCGGCGAGCGGTGGTCGGGCGGCGCGGAGCGGTCCGGCTCGTTCGTCTACGTCTACCTGGGGTCCGGGGTCGGGCTGGGCGTGGTGCTCGGCGACCAGGTGTACCGGGGGCTCAGCGGGAACGCGGGCGAGGTCGGGCACCTGCCCACCGGCACCGGCAAGGAGTGCGCGTGCGGCAAGCGCGGCTGCCTGGAGGCCTACTGCTCGATGCGGGCCGTCGTCGCCGAGTGGACCGCCGCGGGCGGCGCCGCCGGCGGCGCCGCGCTCTCCGACGCCTACCAGCGGATCTGCCGGGACGCGGCGCGCGGCGACGTGGCCGCCGCCCGGTTGCTGCGGCAGGCCGCGAGCAGGCTGGGGCAGGCGCTGGCGACCGTGGTGAGCGTGCTGGACGTGGACCGGGTCGTGCTCGGCGGGCCCGCGCTGCGGCACGGCGGGGAGATCATCCGGGAGCGGGTGCGCAGGCAGCTGCTGGGCCAGGTGCGGGCGGCACGAGCCCGCCCGGTGGAGGTGCACTCGGCGCTGATCGGGGAGGACGCGGGCGCGGTCGGCGAGGGACACGACGTGTGCGCCGCACCGCAGGACAAGTACCTGGAGGGCGTGCTGCCGACCTCGGTGGCCGCGCCGCT
>NZ_JAIUJZ010000198.1:0-21461 GCF_020176775.1 Saccharopolyspora sp. 6M | reverse complement strand
CGTGTTCTGCTGACGACCCAGCTCCGCCCCCACAGCAGCGGCCACCTCCGGATCCACCACCGCAAGCCGGTCGTTGAACGCAGCTGCACTTCCGGACGAGTTCATGGGACTCCTTCGACACCGGGAATCTGCACGGGAGCACTGGGGAGACGGCGGGTGAACGACCGGCCGGACGACTACCATCCAACTGAAATATCAGAAGGCTTCCGAGCGTAAGCAGCGGAATTCTCCGGGTCAAGGGTCCGAAGTCACCGAGGCGCGCGCCGCCGCACCCCGCCGCCGCCACCACGGCGCGACGCGCCCGGGCGGCGGCGCGCCGGGCCGTTCAGCCGTCCGCGTGCACCGCGGAGAAGAGGGCCGAATCGGCCCTTGACCGCTGCTCCCACCAGTGCTTACTCTGCCGTTCACTTGATATATCAGTCTTGCGCCCAGCTGTTCCGGTCGGTCCAGGAACACATCCGGAATCCGGCGTTCGGCTCGGTCAGGTCACCGCAGGCGGCGGCCCGTTCCGACACGTCCCCCCGTGCTCCGCGGAAGTCCGCATCGGACGACCACCGAACCCCACCACTCCCCCTTCTCCAGCCCGAGCTCCTGCCCCGTGGCACCAGTCCGCACCTGCCGTCCTCGCAGCGGTCGCCGCAGGCCGCCCGTTAGGAGACCAGCATGAGCACCCCACGCGTCGTCATCATCGGAGCCGGGATCGTCGGCACCAACCTCGCCGACGAGCTCACCGAACGCGGCTGGGACCGCGTCACCGTCCTCGACCAGGGACCGCTGCCGCTCACCGGCGGTTCCACCTCGCACGCCCCGGGACTCGTCTTCCAGACCACCGGGTCGAAGACGATGACCGAGTTCGCCACCTACACCAGGGACAAGCTCGCCGCGCTGGACGTCGACGGCGGGTGGTGCTTCAACCAGGTCGGCGGCCTGGAGATCGCCACCACGCCGGAACGGCTCGCCGACCTGCACCGCAAGCAGGGCTGGGCGACCTCCTGGGGGGTGCCCGGCACCGTCCTCGGGCCGGAGGAATGCGCGAAGCTGCACCCGCTGCTGGACCGGGACCGCGTCCTCGGCGGGTTGCACACCCCCACCGACGGGCTCGCCAAGGCCTCCCGCGCCGTCATCGCCCTCGCCCGCCGCGCCGAAGCCCGCGGCGCCCGCTTCCAGGGCTCCACCCGCGTTCTCGGCATCAACACCAGCGGCGGCAAGGTCACCGGCGTCGAGACCGACCAGGGCGAGGTGCCCGCCGACCTCGTGGTGTCCTGCGCCGGGTTCTGGGGCCAGGCCATCGGCGACATGGTCGGCATGCGGGTGCCGCTGCTGCCGCTGGCGCACCAGTACGCGCAGACCGACCAGCTGCCCGAACTCGCCGGGCGCAACGACCCGCGGATCGAGGCGCGGCTGCCGATCCTGCGCCACCAGGACCACGACCTGTACTACCGCGAGCACGACGACCGGCTCGGCATCGGCACCTACGCGCACCGCCCCATCCCGGTCGGGCTGCACGAGCTGCCGCAGGACGAGGACGCGCCCAGCGAAGCGGCGATGCCGTCGATGCTGGCGTTCACCGAGGAGGACTTCGCCGCGTCCTGGGAGCACAGCAAGCGGCTGCTGCCCGCGCTGCGCACCGCGAAGGTCGAGACCGGGTTCAACGGCGTCTTCTCCTTCACCCCCGACGGCGGGCCGCTGGTCGGCGAATCCCCGGACGTGGCCGGGTTCTGGATCGCCGAGGCGGTGTGGGTGACGCACTCCTCCGGCGTGGCCCGCGCCGTCGCGCAGCTGCTGGTGGACGGGCGCAGCGAGATCGAGCTGCACGGCTGCGACGTGCACCGCTTCGACGAGATCGAGGTGACCCCGCAGCACGCGGACGAGACCTCGCAGCGCAACTTCGTGGAGATCTACGACGTCAAGCACCCGCTGCAGCCGAAGTTCTCCCCGCGGGACCTGCGGGTCAGCCCGTTCCACGCGCGGCAGCGCGAACTCGGCGCGTTCTTCCTGGAAGCCCACGGCTGGGAACGCCCGCACTGGTACGAGGCGAACGCGCCGCTGGTCAAGGAACTGCCGATGGAGTGGCAGCCGCCGTCGCGGGACGCCTGGTCGGCGATGTACCACTCCCCCGTCGCCGCGGTCGAAGCGTGGAAGACCCGCACCGCCGTCGCCCTCTACGACATGACCCCGCTGAAGCGGCTGGAGATCTCCGGCCCCGGCTCGCTGGAATTCCTGGACCGGCTCACCACCGGGAAGATGGACAAGTCCGTCGGCTCGGTCACCTACACGCTGCTGCTGGACCGCGCCGGCGGCGTGCGCAGCGACCTCACCGTCGCGCGGCTCGGCGAACGGCTGTTCCAGGTCGGCGCGAACGGGAATCTGGACCTGGACCACCTGCGGCGGAACCTGCCCGACGACCACGGCGTGCAGGTCCGGGACATCACCGGCGGCACCTGCTGCGTCGGGGTGTGGGGGCCGCTGGCCCGGGACCTGGTGCAACCGCTGAGCCGGGACGACTTCTCCCACGATGGCTTGAAGTTCTTCCGCTGCAAGCGGGCGCACATCGCGGGCATCCCGGTCACGGCGATGCGGGTGTCCTACGTCGGCGAGCTCGGCTGGGAGATCTACACCAGCGCCGAGTACGGGCAGCGGCTGTGGGACGTGCTGTTCGAGGCGGGCCGCGAGCTCGGCGTGGTTCCCGCGGGGCGCGCCGCGTTCAACAGCCTGCGGCTGGAGAAGGGCTACCGGGCCTGGGGCGCGGACATGACCACCGAGCACGACCCGTTCGAAGCGGGCGTCGGGTTCGCGGTCCGCCGGAACAAGGGCGACTTCGTCGGCAAGGACGCGTTGGAAGGCCGCGACCAGAATTCGGTGTCGCGGCGGCTGTCCTGCCTGACGATCGACGACGGGCGCAGCGTGGTGCTCGGCTCGGAGCCGGTGTTCGTCGACTCGGCGCCCGCCGGGTACGTCACCTCCGCGGCGTTCTCGCACACCCTCGGCTTCCCCATCGCCTACGCGTGGCTGCCCGCGTCGGCGGAACCCGGGACCTCGGTGGAGATCAAGTACTTCGACCGGATGGTGCGGGCCACCGTCGCCGCCGAACCGCTCGTCGACCCGGAGATGCACCGCATCCGCCGGTGACCCCGGACCTCTCGCGAGGTGAGCGGCCCGCGCGACCGAGCGGATGGGCTGCCGGACCGTTCACCTGGAACGGGTTTCCCGCACTACGACGAAGGATGCTGATGCGCACGGATTCGATCGACACCTTCCTGCAGGGCCTCGCCTCCCGCGATCCCGCACCGGGCGGCGGCGCCACCGCCGCGCTGCACGCCGCGCAGGGCGCCGCCCTGGTCGCCATGGTGGCGCGGTTCAGCGACGGTGCGAAGTACGCCGAGCACGCAGCGGAGATCGGCGCGGTGCTGGCGGAGGCCGACGAGCTGCGCGGGCTGGCGCTGGACCTGGTGGAGCGGGACGCCACCGCGTTCGGCGCGGTCGGCGCCGCCTACGGCCTGCCGAAGGACACCGCGGAGGCGAAGTCCGCCCGGTCCCGGGCGATCGCGGCGGCGCTGGCCGAGGCGAGCCGGGTGCCCGTCCAGGTCATCGCGGTCGCCGACCGGGTCGTGGGCCTGGCCGAGCGGTTGCGGCCCGTCGGCAACCGCAACGTGATCACCGACATCGCGGCGGCCGCGGACGCGGCGCGCGCGGCGGCCTCCACCTCGCGGGTGAACGCGGAGGTGAACCTGCCCGGCGTCGCCGACCCGCCCCCCCGGGACGCGCTCGCGGCGGCGATCGCCGAGGCCGCCGACGTCCTCCACCGAGCCGATGAGACCACCACCGCGGTACGGGAGCAGATCCAGCGATGACCACTTCACCCGCAGTGCCCGACACCGGCTCGCCGGCGGCCGGCCGGTCCGGAACCGCCGTGCCCGCAACCGATCCGACCACGACCGGCGCGACCCCACCGGTGGAGACCGCGGTGCTGGACGGCACCGGCCCGGCCCGCGCCATCCGGGCCGAGGTCGCCGCCGCCGCGGCCGAGCTCGCCGCCGCGGGCGTGCCCGCCCGGCTGGCCGTCGTGGTGGCCACCGACGACGAGTCGAGCGCCTGGTACGTGCGCTCGATCGCGAAGGCGGCCGCGAAGTCCGGCGTGGAGTGCGAGGTCGTGGACCTCGGCGCCGACGCCTCCGCGGACCGCATCCGCGAGGAGCTCGCGGCGCTGAGCCGCGAACCGGAGGTGCACGGCATCATCCTGCAGACCCCGCTGCCGCCGGGCGCCGACTTCGAGGAACTGGCCTCCTCGATCGCACCGGACAAGGACGTGGACGGGGCGAACCCGCTGTCGGCGGGCCGGCTCGCCGCCGGACTGCCCGCGTTCCCGCCCGCGACGGCCGCCGCGGTACTCGCGGTGCTGGACCACCACGGCGTGCCGCTCGCGGGGCGCGACTGCGCGGTGGTGAGCCGCTCCACCGTGGTCGGGAAACCGGTGGCGCAGCTGCTGCTGGGGCGGGACGCGACGGTGATGATCTGCCACCGCCACACCGCGGACCTGGCCGCGCGCACCCGGACGGCGGACGTGCTGGTGGTGGCGGCCGGTCGGCCGGGCCTGATCGCGGAGCAGCACGTGCACCGGGGTTCGGTCGTGGTGGACGTGGGCACCAATCCGACGCCGGACGGCGGGTTGGTCGGCGATGTCGACCCGGCGGTGTCCGGCCGGGTCGCGGCGTTGACGCCGGTGCCGGGCGGGGTGGGGCCGGTGACGACGGCGCTGCTGCTGCGGCACACCGTGCGGGCCGCGCTCGCGGAGTCCGGCGGTTAGGCAGCGGTCAGCGGCGCGGTGCGGACCGCGCCGCCTCCGGAAACCTCCAGGTGGGGAGCGCACATGACCCTCTCAGTGTTCGACCTGTTCAAAGTGGGCATCGGGCCGTCGAGTTCGCACACCGTCGGCCCGATGCTGGCCGCGTTCCGGTTCGTGGCGCGGCTGCGCGAGTCCGGGGTGCTGCCCCGGACGGCGGCGGTGCGCTGCGAGCTGTTCGGCTCGCTGGGCGCGACGGGCCACGGCCACGGCAGCGTCCCGGCGGTGGTGCTGGGTCTGCTGGGCGAGCAGCCGCACCTGGTGGACCCGGTGCGCACCGAACCGGACGTGCGGGCGGTGCGGGAGGAGGGCCGGATCAGCCTCGGCGGCGAGCGCAAGATCGCGTTCTCGGTGGAGCGGGACGTGGTGCTGCACCGGCGGAAGCGGCTGGAGTTCCACACCAACGGGATGCGCTTCGACGCGTTCGACGCGCACGGGGAACCGCTGCTGCGCCGCGAGTTCTTCTCGGTCGGCGGCGGTTTCGTGCTGGACGAGGACGAGGCGGGCCGGCCGGTGCTGGTGGCGGGCGGGCCGGAGGTGCGCTTCCCGTTCCGCACCGGCGCGGAGCTGCTGGCGCGGGCCCGGGAGTCCGGTTCGCGGATCAGCGACGTGATGCTGGCGAACGAGCTGTCCTGGCGGCCCGAGCAGGAGACCCGGGACGGCCTGCTGCACATCTGGTCGGTGATGCGGGAGTGCGTGGACAACGGCGCGCGCACCGGTGGCGTGCTGCCGGGCGGCCTGCGGGTGCGGCGCCGGGCCAAGGAGCTGCGGGAGCGGCTGGAGTCCGGGGTCGACGAGAGCGACGCGCTGCACGCGATGGAGTGGGTGACGCTCTACGCGCTGGCGGTGAACGAGGAGAACGCGGCGGGCGGCCGGGTGGTGACGGCGCCGACGAACGGCGCGGCCGGGATCGTGCCGGCGGTGCTGCACTACGCGCATCGGTTCCTGGCCGGGTTCGACGAGGACGCGGTGGTGCGGTTCCTGTTGACGGCGGGCGCGATCGGCGTGCTGTTCAAGGAGAACGCGTCGATCTCGGGCGCCGAGGTGGGCTGCCAGGGCGAGGTCGGGTCGGCGTGCTCGATGGCCGCCGCCGGCTTGGCGGAGGTGCTGGGCGGCACCCCGGAGCAGGTGGAGAACGCCGCCGAGATCGGCATCGAGCACAACCTGGGCCTCACCTGCGATCCGGTGGGCGGCCTGGTGCAGATCCCGTGCATCGAGCGGAACGCGGTGGCCTCGATCAAGGCGATCACCGCCGCCCGGATGGCGCTGCGCGGCGACGGCGAGCACCACGTCTCCCTGGACAAGGCGATCAAGACGATGCGCGAGACCGGGGCGGACATGAAGGACAAGTACAAGGAGACCGCCCGCGGCGGCCTCGCCCTCAACGTCGTCGAGTGCTGACGACCCCGACAGCGATCAGAGCCGTGCGAGCACAGGAGGAACGATGACCAGGAAGTTCACCCTGACGTTGAGCTGCCCCAACCGCAGCGGCATCGTCCACGCGGTCAGCAGCTACCTGGTGGGCCAGGGCTGCGACATCGCCGAGCACCGCCAGTTCGACGACGGCGTGAAGGGCCGGTTGTTCCTGCGCACGCAGGTGACCGCGGACCGCGAGGTGGACTTGGAGGTGGTGTCGCGGAGCTTCGAGCCGGTGGCCGCGGACTTCGAGATGGACTTCTCGTTCGACGCGGACCGCGACGCCCGGGTGCTGGTGATGGTGTCGAAGCTGGGCCACTGCCTGAACGACCTGATCTTCCGCTGGCGCTCGGGCGGGTTGAGCGCGGACATCGTGGCCGTGGTGTCGAACCACGAGACGTTGCGGCCGATGGCGGAGTCGGCGGGCCTGCCGTTCGTCCACGTGCCGGTGACGCCGGAGACGAAAGCCGCAGCGGAGGCCCGGCTGCTGGAGCTGGTGGACGAGTACGACGTGGAACTGGTGGTGCTGGCCCGCTACATGCAGGTGCTCTCGGACGAAGCGTGCAAGGCGCTGGAGGGCCGGGCGATCAACATCCACCACTCGTTCCTGCCCGGCTTCAAGGGCGCGAAGCCGTACCACCAGGCGTATTCGCGCGGGGTGAAGCTGGTGGGCGCGACGGCCCACTACGTGACGCCGGACCTGGACGAGGGCCCGATCATCGAGCAGGAGGTGATCCGGATCGACCACACGCACGACCCGGTGGCGCTGCAGGCGGTGGGCCGGGACGCGGAGGCGCTGGCGCTGTCCCGGGCGGTGCGCTGGCACTGCGAGCGGCGGGTGCTGCCGAACGGGCACAGCACCGTGGTGTTCCGGTGATCGGTTCCGGCCGCGGCTCTTGACATCGCAGCCGCGACGCGCTGCCATCTGTAGCGCAATGCGCACCCCGTTGCCATTCGTGCAACGACTCGACTTCCACTCAGCAGCCACCGCGCGGATCCGCCGCGCGGTGCGTTTCCGACGTTCCGCGGGCGGCCCCTGCGCCCGCCGGTTCCGATGCCGTAGCGAGTTGTGTCCCCTTCCCCTCTGCCGCGAGGAGCATTGCCATGACCACCGGTGAGCTGTCCACTCCCGACACCGGCGAAGCGCTGCCCGAGAGTCTGCGCGAGACGCTGGCCGGTTACTACTACACGGACCCGTCGATCTTCCGGACCGAGCAGGAGGCGATCTTCGAAGCGGGGTGGTTCTGCGCGGTGCTGAGCGCGGACCTGGCCCGCCCCGGGCAGTACGAGACGGTGCAGATCGGCCGGGAGAGCGTCGTCGTGACCCGCGGCCGGGACGGCGCGATCAAGGCCTACCTGAACGTGTGCCGGCACCGCGGGGCCCGGCTGTGCACGGAGGAGAAGGGCGAGGTGCGGCGCTCCTTCCAGTGCCCGTACCACGCGTGGACGTACGGCCTGGACGGCAAGCTGGTGGCCGCGCCGAACCTGAACGCGATGCAGGACATCGACCGCGTCGAGTACGGCCTGCACACCGTGCACGTGCGGGAGTGGCTGGGGTACGCGTGGCTGTGCCTGGCCGAGGACCCGCCGTCGTTCGAGGAGACGGTGATCGGGGACGTGACGAACCGCCTGGGGTCGCCGGAGGCGATCGTCGGCTACCAGGTGGCGGACCTGAAGCTGGGCAGGCGCATCGAGTACGACGTGAAGGCGAACTGGAAGCAGATCGTCGAGAACTTCATGGAGTGCTACCACTGCGCGACGATCCACCCGGAGCTCACCGAGGTGCTGCCGGAGTTCGCCGACGGCCTCGCCGCGCAGTACTTCGTGGGCCACGGCGCCGAGTTCGGCGAGGAGGTGCAGGGCTTCACGGTGGACGGTTCGGCGGGTCTGGAGCGGATTCCGGGTGTGCAGGAGGACCAGGACCGCCGCTACTACGCGATCACGGTGCGCCCGCAGGTGTTCATCAACCTGGTGCCCGACCACGTGGTGTTCCACCGGATGTTCCCGCTGTCGGCGGAGCGCACCATCGTGCGCTGCGACTGGCTGTACCTGCCGGAGGTGGTGGAGTCGGGTGCGGACATCGATCGGTCGGTGGAGCTGTTCCACCGGGTGAACCAGCAGGACTTCGACGCGTGCGAGCGCTGCCAGCTGGCGATGGATTCGCGGTCGTACCGCAAGGGCGGGGTGCTGGTGCCGAGCGAGCACCACATCGGTGAGTTCCACGACTGGGTGCGCGAGCGGGTCGGCTGAGCGCCGTTCTCCCGGCCCCGCGCGGCTTCCCGCCGCGCGGGGCCCTCGTGCTGCCCCGGCCCGGGAACGGTCCCGCCCGAGCCGCGGCCGCTTGATTCTCCGGGCGCGGCAACGGTTTCCGCCGGTGCGGACGCGTACTGCGCCGGGTGCGGCTGCGGGCGGAACGGGAGCCCGCGGCGCGGAGCCGGACAGGACGCACCAGGGCCGCGCGGACGACGCGGCGCAGACCCCGACACGGCGCAGCGCAGGGCCGGGCGGCGCAACGCGGAGCCGGGCGGCACTGGACCGGACAGCGCCGGGCCAGGCAGCACGGGACCGGGCAACGCAGAGCCGGGCAACGCCGCGCCGGGCAGCGCAGCACCGGTCAGCGCGGATCGCCTACTGCCGCGGGCTCTCCAGCGGCACGCCGTCGGCGGACAGCGGCGGCGGCGGGAGCTCGGAGCTGGAGGTCAGCGGCGCCGCCCCGTCCAGCGGCCGACCGGCCTGCTCGCTGAGGAACCGCGTGCTGACGACGCCGACGATCCCCGCCCCGACCAGGAAGTAGCCCGGCCAGTCGAGGTTCCCGGTCGCGGTGGCCAGCGCTTCGATGATCGTCGGCGCGGTGCCGGCGAACAGCGACACGGCGAGGTTGAACAGCACCGCCAGGCTGCTGTACCGGATCATGGTGGGGAACAGCGCGGGCAGCGTGGACGGCGAGACGGCCGCGAAGCACACCAGCGCCAGCCCGATGATGAGCAGCCCGGCGACCTGCCCCACCAGTCCTCCGCGCAGCAGCCAGACCGCGGGCAGTCCCAGCAGGACCAGCCCGACGCTCCCCGTCATGAGCACGGGTTTCCGCCCGACGCGATCGCTGAGCCGCCCCACCGAGACGATCACGCACAGCATCAGCACCATGACGACGACCTGGAGCGCGGTGGCGACCTCGGGGCTGCTGCCGCCGAGCCCGTAGCGCGGCAGCGTGCCGGTGAGGTAGGTCGGGATGTAGTTCGTCAGCACGTAGTTCGTGACGTTCCAGGCCACCACGATGCCGACGGCGACGAGCGCGGCCGCCCGGTACCGGGTCACCACGATCTGCAGCGCGCGCCGGGAGGACATCGTGGCCAGCGCTGGTGAGCGTTCCATCAGCTGCCGGAACGCCGGGGTGTCCTCCAGCCGCAGCCGCAGGTAGATGCCGGTGATGCCCAGCGGCAGCGCGAGCATGAACGGCACCCGCCAGCCCCAGGAGAGCAGATCCTGCTCGGGCAGCACGGCGATCACCGTCCAGCACACCCCGGCGCCGAACGTGTAGCCGGTGAGGGTGCCGAACTCCAGCCAGCTGCCGAAGAAGCCGCGCCTGCGGTCCGGCGAGTACTCGGCGATGAGGGTGAGCGCGCCGGTGTACTCGCCACCGGCGGAGAAGCCCTGCAGCATCCGCACGAACAGCACCAGCAGCGGCGCGGCGACGCCGATCGCCCCGTAGCTCGGGATCAGCCCGAGCAGCACGGTGGACACGGCCATGAGCACGACGGTGGCGGAGAGGACCTTGGTGCGCCCGATCTTGTCGCCGAGCCTGCCGAACACGAATCCGCCGAGCGGGCGCATCAGGAACGCGGCCGCGAACGCGCCGAGGGTGTAGGCGGTGGCCCACTGGCCGCCGTCCGGGAAGAACACCCGGCCGAGCACGACGGCCGCGAGGTAGGAGTAGATCCCGAAGTCGTACCACTCCGCGACGTTGCCGATCGCCGCCGCGGCGACGGCGCGCCGGACGGTGCGCTCCTCCTCCACGGCCGGCCGGCGGAAGGCCCGCCTGGGCCGCTTCGAGCGGTCGATCATGAGGTCTCCCCCGATGCGCGCTGCCGCGCCGTTCCCGGCCGCCCCGTCCCCTTCGACGCCAGGTCCGTGGTTGATATATCTGTTGCACGATAAGTGGTGGTCAGGACCGGGTCAACACGCCGTTCCGGTGCCCTCGCGGCCCCCTTGGAGCCCGCTGAGGAACCCCTCGCGGGCACCGGCCGGCGGGCACTCTCCGGCGACGGCGCGCCGCGAACTTCCCACAGCAACAGGGGTTTTCGCTACCGGCGGGTTTCCGCGCGTTACACCCGCGGCAACTCTCAGGCCTCCGTGGGCGCCGATTCGCCCGCTCGGCGGGGACGGCGAATTTCATCGTTGACGACCAAGGTGACGAGCCTCATTCTATCGGTTGCGCATTGCAGTACGGGTTCCGTCATCTGCAACAGGAGGCCAGAATGATTCCAGTGGGCGCGCTGTCCGACATCCCTCCCGGCGAGTCGGCCCGGGTGCAGGGCGAGGTGGCGATCGCTGTGTTCAACGTGGACGGCGAGCTGTTCGCCATCGACGACACCTGCACGCACCAGGACGCTTCGCTCTCCGACGGTTGGCTCGAAGGCTGCGCGGTCGAATGTCCGCTGCACGCGGCCTGCTTCGACCTGCGCACCGGCCGCCCCAGCGGCCCACCCGCCAAGAAACCCGTGCGCACCCACCGGGTCACCGTCGACGACGGGATCGTCTACGTGCTCGAGAGCAGCGACGTCGACGCCGTCGCCGGTGCGGTCGTGGAAGAGGTGAGTTGATTGCGCGAGATCACCGTCGTCGGAGCCTCGCTCGCCGGTCTCACCGCGGTCCGCGCGCTGCGCGAGCACGGCTTCGACGGGCGCATCGTCGTCGTCGGCGACGAGGAGCACGCCCCGTACGACCGGCCCCCGCTGTCCAAGGAGTTCCTCGCGGGCACCGCCTCCGAGGACGACATCGCCCTGACCGAACCGGACGACTCCGCGCTGGAAGTGGACTGGCGGCTGGGCCGCGCGGCCACCGGCCTCGACCTCCGGGACCGGGCCGTGCTGCTGGCGGACGGCGAGCGGATCACCTCCGACGCCGTCGTGCTCGCCACCGGTGCCCGCGCCCGCGCGCTACCAGGACAGGTGCCGGAGGGCGTCCGGACGTTGCGCACCCTCGACGACGCCCGCGCCCTGCGGGAGGAACTCGTGCCGGGAGCACGCCTGGTCGTCATCGGCGCCGGCTTCATCGGCGCCGAGATCGCCTCCACCGCGGTCGGGCTCGGCGTCGAAGTGGACGTCGTCGAGGCCGCCGCCGTCCCGCTGCAGCGGGCGCTCGGCCCCGAGATGGGCGAGGTGTGCGGCCGGATGCACGCCCGCAACGGGGTGCGGATCCACGTCGGCACCGGCGTCGCCGAACTGGTCGGCGAGCCCCGGGTGACCGCCGTCCGGCTCGCCGACGGCCGCGAACTGCCCGCCGACGTGGTCGTGGTCGGCATCGGGGCGCAGCCGAACGTGGAATGGCTGGAAGAGTCCGGGATCCCGCTGCGGGACGGCGTGCGCACCGACGCGGCGGGGCGGACCGAGGTGCCGGAGGTGGTGGCGGTCGGCGACTGCGCCAACGCCCACCGGGACTACACCGCGGAACCGCTGCGGCTGGAGCACTGGACGAACGCCGCGCAGCACCCGGCCGCCGCGGCCGCCGCGCTGCTCGGCGCCGAGCACTCCGCCCCGGCGCACCACGCCGTCCCCTACTTCTGGTCCGACCAGTACGGCAGCAAGATCCAGTTCGCCGGGCACCGCACCCCCGGCTGCACCGTCCGGATCGAGGAGGGCGACGTGGACTCCGGCGAGTTCCTGGCGCTGTACCTGGATTCCGCGGACGAACCGGTCGGGGTGCTCTCGGTCGACCGGGCCAAGTCGTTCGGGCGCTGGCGGCGGCGGCTCGCCGCCAGGTTGTGAACGCGCACCGGGTCCGGTCGCGGCCGTGACCACGTCCCGGAGGGAGCGAGGTGCCCCCGCTCCTCGCTCCGCCCGGCGGATCACACCACCGCGCGGATGGCCTCCTCGAAACCGAGCACGTGGTCGCAGGCCAGCTGCTCGGCTTCGTCGGCGGACCGCGCGCCGATCGCGCGCAGCAGCCCGGAGTGCTCGCCGACGTGGCTGTCGAAGTGCGACATGCGTTCCAGGAACAGGCAGAAGATGCGGGTGGCGAGGTTGTCGTAGCGCACCAGGGTGTCCTCCAGGTGCGGGTTCCCCGCGGCGCGGTAGATCGCGCGGTGGACGTGCAGGTCCCAGCGCATCAGCTCGTCCCTGGTCAGCGAGCGCACGTCGACCTCGTCGAGCTCGTCGGCCATCTCGACCAGCTCGGCCAGCACGGCGGCGCTCGCGGATTCGGCGGCGCGTCGGGCCGCCAGCGGTTCCAGCTGCACCCGCAGCTCGGAGATGTAGGCGAGGTCGGTGATATCCACCGCGGTCGCGAAGGTCCCGCGGCGCGGATAGGACACCACGAGCCGGTCGATCTCCAGCCGCTTCAGCGCCTCGCGGACCGGTGTCCGGCCGACGTCGAGCGATTTCGCCAGCGCCACGTCGTCGATCGCGGTCATCGGCGGGATGTCGAGCATGATGAGCCGGTCGCTGATCTCCGCGTACGCCTTGTCGGCCAACGACGCGTAGACGGGTTCATCGGTGGTCGTCGGGTTCATCGCGGCCTCGGCTCCACCGAGGGGCGGTCGATCCCGCACATCTTGAGCCTTGACATATCAGCACTGTATCTGTTGGAGGTCTGTGCACGAACAGAACCCGGGCCGGTTTCCGCTCGGTGGAACGCGCGCGGGGGGGCCACCGTTCGTGGCGCGGCCGGGGTGTTCCGGGGCTCCGGGTTCAGCGCTTCTTGCCGCTGCGCTTGGCGGCCACGCAGTCCGGGCAGGTCGGCATGCCGCTGAACATGGTCTCGGCGTAGGTCTTGTCCAGGAACGCCTTGCCGCACAGCGAGGTGGCCAAGCTGTCCCAGGGCGAGACCTTCCCGCAATGCCGGATGCCGTCGTGCACGATGTCGGTTGCCATGAGCCTTGCCTCCAGCTCTAGTGCCCTCTTCCGAATGAACAACTCCCCGATCGGACGTCCACTCCAGCACGTTCGGTAACCAGAAGGCAGCTCATTCCGCCGCTCAACGCCGTGCGGTCACCCCATTGCGGCCAGCGGTAGATCAAGATTCGGCCGAAGTGATGACCTTGTGCATTGTTCAACCTCTTCCTGCTGGGCCGATCGGGTGTGATCACCAGGGCGCTGGTCCGACGGGGCGGCGACCGGCGCGGACGGCGGAACCGCCTGCGCCGGCCCCCGGATCCAGTTCACAGCGCGGCGAGGACCTGCTCGGCCATCGGGCCGCTCGACGCCGGGTTCTGACCGGTGAACAGGTTCCCGTCCCGCACGGTGAACGGCTGGTAGGCGGGCCCGCTCTCGTGCACCGCGCCCCGCTCCCGCAACCGGCTCGCCAGCAGCCACGGCGCGCCGTCCGCGGTGCCGAACAGCCGCTCCTCCTCATCGGTGAACGCGGCCATCCGCCGCCGCGCGAACCGCCAGTCCCCCGCCTCGTCCACGGCGCTGAGCAGCGCGGCCGGGCCGTGGCAGACCGCGGCGATGGCGACGCCGGCGCGGTCCGCCGCCACAAGCAGCCGGCCGAGGTCGGGGTCCTCGTGCAGGTCGACCACCGGCCCGTGCCCGCCGGGCAGCACGATCGCCGCGTAGTCGTCGAGCACCACCTCCGCCAGCGGCAGCAGCGGGCCGAACTCGTCCAGCGCCGTCGCCACGTGCGCCACGTGGCGGGCGCAGTCCGGCCCGGCGATCTCCGGGTCGGCGCTGTGCCGGTCCAGCGGCTGCCGCACCCCACCCGGCGAGGCGAAGTCCACCGCGAACCCGGCGGCGGCGAACACCGCGTGCGGCGCGGCGACCTCCTCCGCCCAGTAGCCCGTCGGGTAGGCCGACCCGTCGGTGCGGACCCAGGTGTCGGCGGCGGACATGACGATCAGGACCTTGCGCATCGGGCGCCTCTCTCCTTCGACGGCCGGGGGTTCCTCCCCGGTTCGACCACCAGCCTGGTCGCCGGGGCGCGCCGGAACCGGCGCATCGCGCGCCCTGCCGGTGCGCGGACCCGCGAACCTGGGACTCGGCGGTCCACCCGCACGCCCCCGCGGGCGCCCGGACGGCGGGAGAATCGCGGGCATGGCCCAGCACAACCGCGAACTCGCCGACTTCCTGCGCCGCGCCCGCGGGCTCGGTGATCCGGCCCGCGCCGGACTGCCCGCCGACGGGCGGGTGCGGCGCGTTCCCGGGCTGCGGCGCGAAGAGGTCGCGCTGCTCGCCGGGGTGTCCACCGACTACTACGCGCGGCTGGAACAGGGACGGCGGATCACGCCCTCCCCCGCCGTGGTCGCGGCGATCGGCCGGGCGCTGGACCTGGACGCCGCGGGCCGCGCGCACCTGGCGACCCTCGTCGGCCGGACCGCGAGCCCGCGCCGCAGGCCGAACTCGGTGCAGCGGCTCCGGCCCGGCGTCCACCAGCTGCTCGACTCGCTGGACGGCGAACCGGCGCTGGTGCTCGGCAGGCGCACCGACGTGCTGGCGAGCAACCGGATGGCGCGGGCGCTGTTCACCGACTTCGAGCGGATGCCCGCGGCCCGGCGCAACTACGCGCGCTGGATGTTCCTCGACGACGGCGCCCGGGAGCTGTTCGCGGACTGGGAGGTGCACGCGCGGACGACCGTGGAGAGCCTCCGCCTCGACGTCGGCGCGGACCCCGAGGACCGGGCGGCGGTGGCGCTGGTCGCGGAACTGCGCGCGGGCAGCCGGGAGTTCGGCCGGTGGTGGGACGAGCACCGGGTGCACCAGCGCACCCACGGGTCGAAGCGGTTGCGGCACCCGGTGGTCGGCGAGCTCACCGTCGAGTACGAGACCTTCGCGCTGCCCGGCGATCCGGACACCACGCTGTTCGTCTACACCGCCGAACCCGGCTCGTCCTCCCGCGAGGCGCTGGGGCTGCTCGCCAGCTGGGGCGTGCCCACCCGGTCGCGGTGACCGGCGAGGTTTTTCCCCTCGGAAAGGGGAATTCCGGTCCCGCCCGGCGGGCGGCTCCGGCATCATCCCTACCGTGGGAGCCGGTGGCGCCGAGGCACCGCCGGTCGAGTGCGCGACACCGCGCACCCCCTCAGCTCTTGGAGTCGCCCCGTGCGCGTGCTGTTCTGCGCCGTCCCCGCCTACGGCCACCTCCTGCCGCTCGCCCCGCTGATCGAGGCCGCGCTCGCCGACGGGCACCAGGCGGCGGTGCTGACCAGCGGCGACATGCGGCTCGCGGTCGAGGACGAACTGGCGGCCGGGGTGCAGCTGCTCGCCGCCGGTCCGACGGCGATCGAGTTCACCGCCGAAGCCGCGCGCCGCACCGGGACCGACGTGATGCGCCCGGCGCCGGAGGTCGTCGGGGAGGTCTTCGGCGCCTGCCGCTTGGAGCTCGGCGGTGCCGAGTCCGTCGAGCGCGCGCGGGACTGGGCACCGGACCTGGTGATCGCCGAGTACTACGACACCACCGGCCCGCTCGTCGCGGCCGCACTCGGAATCCCTTGGCACCAGGCGGGAATCGGCCCGGCGGTGCCGCCGGAGCTCGCCGAGCTGATCGGGACTTCGGCGGCCCGCTACCACCGCGAGGCCGGGATCGTCCCCGAACCGCCCACCACCTACCTGGACCCGTGGCCGGAGGAGTTGCAGGAGCCGGGCTGGTCCAGCGCGGTGCCGCCGCTGCCGATGCGCGGCCGGGCGCACCGCCGCCCCGAGGGCCGGGAGGCGCCGCAACGCGGATTCGCGACCGCGGACCGGCTGACCGCGCTGGTCACGCTGGGCACCGTCTTCTCCGACCCGCAGGTGCTGGACGAGTTCGTCGCGGCCGTGTCGAGCAGGCCGCTGAACCTGCGGGTCACGCTGGGCATGGCCCACGGCGCGGGGCCGAACGCGGCGCGCGCCGACGAGGTGCGCGACTCCGGCGCCGAGATCCACTACGTGCCGTTCGCACCGCTGGACGACCTGCTCGACGGGGCGGGCGTGGTGGTGGGCGCCGGTGGTTCCGGCACCGTGCTCGGCGCGCTGAGCCGCGGGATTCCGCTGGTGCTGTGCCCGCAGGGCGCGGACCAGCCGACCAACGCGGCGCGCGCGGCGGCCGCCGGGGTCGCGGTCGTCGTCGACTCCCCCGCCGGGATCGCCGCGGCGATCGAGCAGGTGATGTCCGATCCGTCGTACGCGCAGCGGGCCGCGGCCGTCGCGGCGGAGCTCAGCACCCGTCCCGCGCCCGTGGACGTGCTGCGCGCCCTCACCGGCTCCCCCGAACCCGTGGTCTGACCGCCCGGACGAACGGCCCCGGTCGAACGGGCCGCTCACCCCGGATCAGCCGGTGGTGCGCACCTCCCGGCCGTCGTCGTAGCACGAGATCCGCACGTCGGACACCTCGACCGGTGCGGCGAGCTCGGCCTGCGGGTCGTCGGTGGCGTTCGGACTGCCGTGGTTCGTCCACCGGGTACCGGGCTCGGCCAAGCGGAAGTCCTGGCCTCGCCCGGCTCGTCGCCGGACCTCGAACCACCGTCGCCGACCACGCGGCCCCCTCGCTCCCCCGTCCGGTGGGGACGGCGAGGACCACCACATTCCGCCCGAACTCGGTGCACCGGACGGCCCGTCCGGGCCGTGTGCCACCGTGGCACCCGGAATCAGAGGACGCCGAGACGGAGGTTCGAGGTCATGACGATGCCGGGTGGATGGCAGCTGGTGCTCGTCCTGGGCGTGCTGGTGCTGCTGTTCGGGTCGAACAAGCTGCCCGAGGTGGCCCGCTCGCTCGGCCGGTCCGCGCGAGTGCTCAAGGCCGAGACGCGGGGCCTGCGGGAGGACGAGGACGCGGCCGCCCAGGTTCCGGCCGCCCAGGAACCGATCGGGCCGGAACCGGTCCCGCAGCGCTCGGCCACCGCGCCCGCGACGGCCGCCGAACCCGCCCGCGAGACCACCGCGGGCTGACCCGGCACCGCACCGCGGCGGGGACGCCCGCCCGTCAGTCCCAGGCCACCGGCAGCGAGTGCACGCCGTAGATCACCATCTCGGTGCGCAGGCCCACCTCCGCGGGCGGGACCGCCAGCCGCAGCCCGGGCAGCCGCGCCAGCAGTTCCGCCAGCCCGATGCGCAGTTCCACCCGCGCCAGCTGCTGTCCCAGGCACTGGTGCACGCCGTGCCCGAACGCCAAGTGGTGATTGCGGGTGCGCCGCAGGTCCAGCCGGTCCGGTTCGGGCCAGCGGCCGGGATCCCGGTCCACCTCCGGCAGCGACACCATCACGGTGTCCCCGGCGCGCACGGTGACCCCGCCGAGCTCCACGTCCTGCACCGCGACCCGCACCGGGCCGGTGTGCACCACCGACAGGTAGCGCAGCAGCTCCTCCACCGCGGTGTCGATCAACTCCGGTTCCGCGCGCAGCGCCGCGAGCTGGTCGGGGTGCTCCAGCAGCGCGAAGGTGCCGAGGGCGAGCATGTTCGCGGTGGTCTCGTGCCCCGCCCCGAGCAGCATCGAGGAGATGTCGACCAGTTCCCGGTCGCTCAGCGCCGGATCCGCGTCGCCGTGCACCAGACCGGAGATCAGGTCGTCGGCGGGGTGCGCCCGCTTGTCGGCGACGAGCCCGCGCATGAACTCGTCCTGCTCGGCGTAGGCCCGCAGCCGGGTCTCCTCGTCCGCGTCCAGGTTCACCAGCACGGCGGTCCGGTCCTGGAAGTCGTCGCGGTCGGCGGGGGCGACGCCGAGCAGTTCGCAGATCACCAGCGACGGCAGCGGCAGCGCGAAGTCGGTCACCAGGTCGGCGGGGGCGCCCGCGGCCCGCATCGCCTCGACGTGCTCGACGGCGATCTCCCGCACCCGGGCCTCCAGCGCGCGCATCCGGCGCACCGTGAACTGGCCGACGAGCAGCCTGCGCAGCCGGGTGTGCTCGGGAGGGTCCATGAAGATGAACCGGCCACCGGTGGGCGGCACGTCGGTGACCGGGCACCCGCCGGTGCCCGCCGCGACGGCGGCCTGGTGGCGCACCACCTGCTCGGGGTCGAGCTGCATGGCGTTCGGGTGGCGATGGGTGTCGGCGCTGAACCGCTCGTCGGTGAGCAGCGCCTTGGATTCGGCGAACCCGGTGACCATCCACAGGTGCGCGCCGTTGCGCAGCCGCACGCCCGTCACGGGACCCTGCGCGCGCAGCGCGTCCAGGCCGGGTGGCGGGGCGAACGGGTCGCTGCCGCGCGCCAGCAGCTCCGGCGGCAGCGGGCGCCGGATCAGCACGTCGGTGGAGACGGCGGTGTCGTCGGTGTCGGGGGTGGAGGTCCGGTCGCCGGTGGTGGTCATCGAGGTCCTCTCGTCGCTCGGGAGCGCCCGGTCCCGGCGGCGCGGACTGCGGACCGCGCCGGTTCCGGAACCACCGACCACGGTACGCGGAGCGCGATCACGAGCGGCTACGCGGAAATCGGCGGCCGCGCCTCCGACCACGGCACCGCCCGCTCCAGCTGGGCGGCGAGCCGGATCAGCACGTCCTCCCGCCCGTAGGCGGCGACGAGCTGCACGCCGATCGGCAGGCCGTCGGCGCGGTGCAGCGGCAGCGAGATCGCCGGCTGCCCGGTGAGGTTGAACGGCGCGGTGAACGCGATGCGCGCGGCGGTCTCCGCGAGCAGCACCTCCGGGTCCTGGCTCGGCGCGAGCAGGCCGAGCGGCGGGGGCGGGTCCGGCAGGGTGGGCAGGAGCAGCACGTCGAGCTCGTCCTCCCACAGCGCGGCGAGGCTGCGCGACCAGCGTTGCGCGGTGTCCATCGCACCGAGCCACTGCGCGGCGGTGACCGCGGCGCCCTGCTCGGCGAACAGCGCGTTCATCGGTTCCAGCTCGGCGGGGTCGATGCGCCTGCCGAGGCGCCGCGACCAGTGCTCCAGCTCCCAGGCGGCGGTCGCGCCGAACACGGTCGCCATCGCGGCCATCGGTTCCGCGTCGTCCAGCGCGGCGGCCGCGGTGGGCGCCACGAGGTGGCCGAGCTCGGCGAGCGAGCGGGCCGCCCCGTCCACGGCCGCCGCGCAGTCCGGGTGCACCGGCCCGCCGCCGGGCCGTTCGGTGCGGAAGCCGATGCGCAGCACCCCGGGATCGGCGCCGACCTCGTCCCGGTAGGGCCGGGCGGGCGGTGGCGCGGTGTACGGGTCGCCGGGCGCCATCCCGGCGATCGCGTCGAGCACCGCGGCGGTGTCCCGCACCGAGCGGGTGAGCACGTGCTCGTGCGTCACCGGGCCCCAGTGCTCGCCGTGGCCGGGACCGAGGGAGGTGCGGGCCCTGGTCGGCTTCAGCCCGACGAGCCCGCAGCTGCTCGCCGGGATCCGGATGGACCCGGCCATGTCGTTGGCGTGCGCGACGGGCACGAGTCCGGCGGCGACGGCCGCGGCCGATCCACCGCTGGAACCGCCCGGGGAGCGCGCCGGGTCCCAGGGGTTGCGGGTCGGTCCGTGCGCGAGCGGTTCGGTGGTGATGCTCATGGCCAGCTCGGACACGTTCGCCTTGCCGCAGAACACGAATCCGGCGGCGCGGAACCGGGCCGCCAGGTGCGAATCCTCCTGCTCGACCCAGCCGGCGTCGCGCAGCACCCGCAGCCCGGCGTGCAGCGGGTCGCCCGCGGAGTGGCAGAGGACGTCCTTGAGCAGCATCGGCACCCCGCGGAACGGCCCGGCGGGCAGGTCCGGGTCGGCAGCCTGCGCGAGGGCCTTCTCGAACAGCGGGGTGATCACCGAGTTGAGCTCGCCGTCGACGCGCTCGATGCGGTCCACGGCGGCGTCGACGAGTTCGCGCGGGGACACCTCCCCGCGGCGGACCAGCTCGGCCTGCGCGGTGGCGTCCAGCCAGGTGAGCTCGCCATCGCGCAGATCTTCCCGCACCGCTTCCGCCATGCCGACACTCCCGCCGCAGTCGAGGAATTCCCGTCGTCGATCACCCTGCCACGCCACCCCGCCGCGCAGGTCGGCCGCGTGGGACGGACCTGCGGAACGCCCAGACGGCCCAGCCGAAACCGCCTTTCGGATGATCACGCATTGCTACGATGAGATCACCAAAAGTGGCCGGACGAGAGGTGCGGACGATGACGGCGATCGACGCGGCAGCGGTGGAATCCCTGCACCAGCTGACCGGCGGCTGGCGCCCCTTGGTGCTCGACGCCGATCCGGCCGCCGACGTGCGCGACCTGCCGGGCGTGGCGGTGCGCTGGGCGGAGTCGCGGTTCGCGTTCTGGAACTGCACCACCTTGACCGAGGACGGACTCGGCGCGGACCTGCTCCCGGAGCGGCTGGCGCAGGCCGCGGCGATCATGCGGGAGAAGCGGGGCACCGGTTTCCTGTGGTTGTTCGCGGGCCTCCTGACCCCGGAGGCCCGTGCCGGACTGCCCGCGGCCGCCGAGCGCGCCGGGCTGGACCTGGCGTTCTCCGGCGAAGGCATGGCGGGCGACGTCCTGCCGCTCCCGGACCCCGAGCACCCGCTGCTGGAGTTCACCCGGGTCCGCACCGAGGAGCAGCTGCTGGCCTACGCGGACCTGAACTCCCGCGCCTACGGCTTCCCGCTCGCCGACGGCCGGGACGGGCTGGCGCGTTCGGAGCTGTGGCGCACCGACGTGCACGCCTACCTCGGGCTGCGGGACGGCGTGCCGGTGACGGCGGCCGCGACGGTGCCCTGCGCGGGCAGGCTGTTCGTGTTGATGGTGGCCACCGATCCGGCGCAGGGGCGGCAGGGCTTCGGCGAGGCCGTGACGCGCAAGGCGCTGCACGAGGGCGGCCGGGCCACCGGCCTCACCCGCGCGACCCTGCACGCCACCGCCGCGGGCGCTCCCGTGTACCGCCGCATCGGCCTCGCCCCGAACACCCCGATCCACTTCTACGCCCTGCGTTCCTGAGTCCGATCACCGCCGATCTTCGACCCTGCCCGGCAGGTCGTGTCGGTTTCCCGTCAGCGGCGAAGCCGCTGAGCCGCCGACCACCCGAGCAAGCCGACCACCCGCGGGTTCTCAGCGGCTTCCTCGCGAGGACAGCGTTTTCGCATGTGGCGGAGCCACCGGTGAAAACGATCCCGCAGCGAGGGAGCAGCTGAGGTTCCGCCACCCGAGCGCAGC
>NZ_JAIUJZ010000197.1:20161-22287 GCF_020176775.1 Saccharopolyspora sp. 6M | reverse complement strand
CCCCACATCACGAAGGTGCGGGCACCGAGCACGACGCGGCCAAGGACGTGCAGCAGGCGCTCGCCCGCTACCGGGACGCCGCCGACCTGCTCGCCGAGCACGTCACCGAACGCGGCTACGACCTGCGCTTCGCCCTCGAACCGAAACCGAACGAGCCGCGCGGTGACATCCTGCTGCCCACCCTGGGGCACGCCCTCGCGTTCATCGACTCGCTGGAGCGCCCCGAGCTGTTCGGCGTCAACCCGGAGGTCGGGCACGAGCAGATGGCCGGGCTCAACTACGCCGCCGGGGTCGCGCAGGCGCTCTACCACGGCAAGCTGTTCCACCTGGACCTGAACGGGCAGCGCGGCATCAAGTACGACCAGGACCTCGTGTTCGGGCACGGCGACCTGCACAACGCGTTCGCGCTGGTGGACCTGCTGGAACACGGCGGTCCCGGCGGGACACCCGCCTACGACGGGCCGCGGCACTTCGACTTCAAACCAGCCCGCACCGAGGACGACGCGGGCGTGTGGGACTCGGTGCGCGCCAACATGGCCAACTACCTGCTGCTCGCGGAGCGCGCGGCCGCGTTCCGCGCCGACCCCGAGGTGCAGGAGGCGCTGGCCGCCTCGAAGGTGCCTGAGCTGGCCGTGCCGACGCTCGCCGACGGCGAAGGGGCCGCCGCGCTGCTGGCCGACCGCACCGCGTTCGAGGACTTCGACAGCGCCGCCCACTACGACGGCCGCGGCTACGGCTTCGTGTGGCTGCAGCAGCTGGCCACCGAACACCTGATGGGCGCGCGGGGATGAGCACGCCCCGCACCAACTGGTCCGGCAACGTCACCTACCGGGCGCCCCGCTTCGCCCGGCCGCGGAGCCTCGACGAGCTCGCCGAGGTCGTCACCGGCGCCGACCGCGTCCGGGTGCTCGGCACCGGGCACACCTTCACCGGCATCGCCGACAGCGCCGACGTGCAGGTGTCGCTGGCGGCGCTGCCCGCCGAGATCGAGGTGGACCCCGCCGGGAGCGTCGCGATCTCCGGCCCGGTGCACTACGCGGAGCTCACCCGGGTGCTGCACGAGCACGGGCTCGCCCTGGCGAACCTGGCATCGCTGCTGGACCTGTCGGTGGCGGGCGCGATCTCCACCGGCACGCACGGCTCCGGCAGCCGCACCCGCGGGCTCGGTTCCGCGGTGCGGGCGCTGGAGTTCCTCACCGCCGACGGCGAGGTCCGGGTGCTGCGCGACGGCGACGCCGACTTCACCGGGGCCGTCGTGGGGCTCGGCGCGCTCGGCGTGATCACCCGGATCGAGCTGGCGGTGGAGCCGGCGTTCGAGGTCACCCAGCACGTCTACGCGGGACTGCGGTGGCCGGTGGCCGCTGCCGAACTGGCCGCGCTGCTCGGCTCCGGCTACAGCGTCAGCCTGTTCACCGACTTCGACGGCTCCGGCGTCCGGCAGGTGGTGGTGAAGGAGCGGGGCGGGCACGACACCGAGCTGTTCGCCCGCCTCGGCTCGCGGCGCGTGGACGGGCCGCGGCACCCGATGGCGGGCGGGCCGACCGAGAACGTCACCGTCCAGGCCGCACCCGGCCCGTCGCACGAACGGCTCCCGCACTTCCAGGCGGGACGGACCCCCAGCAGCGGCGCGGAGATCCAGAGCGAGTACCTGGTGGACGCGCGGCACGCGGCCGCCGCCGTCGAGGCGCTGCAGCGGGCCGCGCCCGCGTTCGCACCGGTGCTGCTGGTCGCCGAGCTGCGCTCGGTGGCCGCCGACGAGCTGTGGCTCAGCCCGGCGTGGCGGCGGGATTCGCTGGCGATCCACTTCACCTGGCGCCGCGACCAGGCCGGGGTGGCGGCCGCACTGCCCGCTCTCGAAGCCGCGCTCGCCCCGTTCGGCGCCCGGCCGCACTGGGGGAAGGTGTGGGCGATGGGCGCCGACGTGCTCGCCGAGCGCTACCCGCGGCTCGCCGACTTCCGCGCGCTGGCCGAGCGCTGGGACCCGCAGCACCGCTTCCGCAACGAGTTCCTCGACGAACGCGTCTTCTGACGCCGGTGGGGGCCCCCCCCCCCGGCCGGGGGGCCCCCCCCCGCCGCCGGTTCGGAGCTCACCTCGGCCCGCCCGGGTGGGGTCATGATCATCCACC
>NZ_JAIUJZ010000197.1:0-20154 GCF_020176775.1 Saccharopolyspora sp. 6M | reverse complement strand
CCGCCCCCCCCGCCCGCCCCCCCCCCCCCCCCCGGCCCCCCCCCCGCCCCCCCCCCCCCCCCCCCCCCCCCCCCCCCCACCGCCCGCTAACCGCGGGTGAGGCGCAGGACGGTGCCCTCGCCCCCGGCCGAGAGCAGCAGCGCGCCGTCCGGGGTGGCGGCGATCCCGGCGAACGCGCGCGGCTGGCCGGGGATCCCCGGCGTCACCACGGGTTCCGGGTCCCGGAGCGCGTCGACCGGCAGCTCCGCGACCTCGGCGCGCCGGGCGCCGGTGTCCGGGTCCAGCGAGAGCAGCCTGCGGGCACCGGCTTCGACGACGAACAGCTCGCCGCCCAGCCGCGCGAGGCCCTGCGGTTCGGCCAGCCCGTCGGCGAGGACGTCCACCGCGCCGTCGCCGATCCGCAGCACCCGCCCACCGCGCTGCTCGGTGGCGAAGCAGCGCCCGTCCTCGTCGAGCGCCACGTCCACCGGCCCGTCCAGTCCGTCGGCCAGCACGGTCACCTCGTCCGCCGCGTCGATGCGCAGCACCCGGCCCGCACCGGTCTCGGCGACCACCAGCGCGCCGCCCGCCGCGACCGCGATCCCGCCGGGCCCGTCCAACCCGGACGCGCGCACCCGCACCCGGCCGCCGTCCACGGTGCGGACCTCGCCGAACTGCGAGGTCACGTGCAGCACCCCGGAGTCGGCGGCGATGCCGTGCACGAAGCCGCCCAGCTCGGACAGCAGCGGCCCGCCCGCCTCCGCCCCGAGCTCGTCCGCGGCGGTGCCGAGCCGGAAGTGGTCGGCGGCGTACCAGCGCCCGTCGGAGTCGGCGGCCACGCCGAACGGGCCGTTGAACCCGCGCGCCACCACCGGGCGCACCGGCCCGTCCGCCTCGATCCTGGTCACCCCGCCGCTGGCGAAGCTGGAGACCAGCATCCGGTTCTCCGCGTCGAACGCGGCGTTGTCCATCCCGGCGATGCCGGTGCGGGTGATCGTGCGGGAGCCCTCCGCGTCGAAGCGGGTGACGATCCCCGCCACCCCGCGGGAGAGCACCACCAGCTCGCCTGCGCGGTCGAAGCGCACCGCGACCGGTTCGTGCACCTGCTCGGCGACCAGCTCCGCCGCGCCGCCCTCCGGGGAGATCCGCCACACCTCGCCGGTCATCATGTGCGGGTAGTACAGCGACCCGTCCGGCCCGAGCTGCATCGCGTTGCCCATCGCGAGCCCGCCGGTGAGCACCACCGGTTCGCGCCCGTCCGGGAACAGCTCCAGCACCCGCCCGTCCCGGTACATCTCGTTGACGAACACCCGGTTCCCGACGCAGGTGATCCCGTTCGGGCAGCGCAGCCCGCGTGCCACCACGGCGAGCTCGCCGTCCGGCGCGCACCGCCACACCAGTCCCGGGTTCAGGTCGGTGATGTACATCGAACCGTCCGCGGCGAAGGCCAGGTCGTCCGGCGAGCGCACCGGCCCGCCGACCGGCAGCACCGCCTCCACCTCGCCGGAGTCGACGTCGACCGCGCTGATCTGCCCCGCCAGGTACTGGGCGACGTGCAGCCGCCCGTCCGGGCCGAAGGCGACCCCGTTGGACCCCCACAGCGGGTTCGGCTCGTTCTCGCGGCGCGCGGTCCAGCGCCCGGCGTCGAGCACCGTCACCGCCGCACCGGACCTGCTGCGCGTCACGCGCGTTCCCCTTCCACCAGCACCTCGTCCACGCCACCGGCGGCCCGCCAGTCGCGCAGCAACCGGTAGAACTCGATGGCGCCGCCACCGTAGCTCTCGCTGCGCGCCCGGGGATCGCCCTCGTTGTTGTAGTAGCTCGGGGTGCACTCGGCGAGGAATTCCCGGTCGTAGCGCTCCTTCTCCCGGATCGTGGCGACCCACGCGGCTTCGGCCTCGGCGGTCGGTTCGACGCGGCGGGCTCCGCGGTCGCGGGCGGCGGCGATCAACTCGGCGACGTGCTCGGCCTGCTCGTCGAGGACGTGGGCGAAGTTCACCGAGCTCGCGTTCTGCGAGGCGCCGAGCCGGAAGTGGTTCGGGAAGCCGTGGCTGGTGAACCCGTGCAGCGTGCGCAGTCCGCCGCTCCAGTGCTCGGCGAGGGTGCGCCCGCCGCGCCCGCGCACCGTCCGCGCCGTCGTCATCGCCCCCGCGCCGAGGTCGAAACCGGTGGCGAACACGATGCAGTCCACTTCGTACTCGACGCCGGCCACGACCACTCCGCGCTCGGTGAGCCGTTCCACGCCCGCTCCCCCGGTGTCGACCAGGGTCACGTTGGGGCGGTTGAACGTCGGCAGGTAGGTGTCGCTGAACGTGGGCCGCTTGCACAGCCGGTGGTACCAGGGTTTCAGCGCCTCCGCGGTGGCCGGGTCCTCGACGATCTCGTCCACCCTGGCGCGCACCGAGTTCATCTTGGCGAAGTCGGCGAGTTCGGCGCGCAGCGCGTCGTCGGCGTCGAGGATCTCGTTGTGCGCGCTGGGCATGATGGAGCGGAAGGTCTCGGCGCTGTCGGTCCAGCGGTCGCCGACGAGGTCCTGCTCGGCGTGCCCGCCGGAGACGAGGGTCAGGAAGTTCTCCCGCCGCTCGCGCTGCCAGCCGGGGCGCAGCGATTCCGCCCAGCCCGGGTCGGTGGGCCGGTTCCCGCGTTCGTCCACTGAGGACGGAGTGCGCTGGAACACGTACAGGTGCGCCGAGTCCTGCCCGAGGTGCGGGACGCACTGGATGGCGGTGGCGCCGGTACCGATGACCGCGACCCGCTTGTCGGCGAGCCGGTGCAGCCCGCCGCTCGCGTCCCCGCCGGTGTAGTCGTAGTCCCAGCGGCTGGTGTGGAAGGTGTGCCCGCGGAAGGTCTCGATGCCGGGCAGCCCGGGCAGCTTCGGCCTGCTGAACGGGCCGCTGGAGACGATCACGTAGCGGGCGGTGAGCACGTCCCCGCGGTCGGTGCGCACCGTCCAGCGCTCGGCCTCCTCGTCCCACTCGCTGTCGACGACCTCGGTCTGGAAGCAGGCGCGGTCGTAGAGCCCGAAGTGGCGGCCGATGGCGCGGGCGTGCTCGCGGATCTCCTCGCCCGGCGAGTACTTCCACCGCGGCAGCGAACCGAGTTCTTCCAGCAGCGGCAGGTAGATGTAGGACTCGATGTCGCAGTGCACGCCGGGGTACCGGTTCCAGTACCAGGTCCCGCCGAAGTCGCCGCCCTTCTCCACGACGCGGATATCGGTGAACCCGCGTTCCACGAGCCGGGCCGCCGCGGTGAGCCCGCCGAATCCGCCGCCGATCACGAGGACCTCGGAGTGCTCGTGCAGCGCTTCCCGGGTGAATCCCGGTTCGACGTACGGGTCGTCGGCGTAGTAGCCGAACTCGCCGGTCGTGGCCCGGTACTGCGCGGACCCGTCGGGGCGCAGCCGCCGGTCCCGCTCGGCCCGGTAGCGCTCCCGCAGCTGCTCGGGGTCGAAGCCGAGCACGGCGGGGTCCAGCACGGCGCGCCGGGACTCCTCGGTGGTGGACATTCCGCTTCCTCCAGGTGGGTTTCGGGACGTTCGGGGTTTCCGGCGGGACTACTCGGCGGCGCGCCCGGGCAGGAACGCGGCGATCGCGAACGCGCCCAGCGAGGCGGCGGCGCCGATGCCCAGCACCACCTGGAACCCGGCGAGGGCGGGCAGCGCGGCGCCGCCGACCTGGTTGGTCATGTTCGCCAGGATCACCCCGGCCGCGGCGCTGGACACCGAGGTACCGATGGAGCGCATCAGCGTGTTGAGGCTGTTGGCCGCGGCGGTCTCCGACACCGGGACCGCGCCCATGACCAGCGCGGGCATCGCGCCGTAGGCGAGCCCGATGCCGGCGGCGATCACGCAGGAGACGACCATCAGGTGCCAGATCTCGGACATCAGGACGAGCCCGAGGCCGTAGCCGGCGGCCACGACGAGCGCCCCCGCCATCAGCGTCACCTTCGGCCCGCGTTCCCGGGAGATCCGCGCCGACACCGGCGACATCGCCATCATCACCAGCCCGTTCGGGGCCATCACCAGCCCGGCGGCGAGGATGGACTGCCCGAGGCCGTACCCGGTGGCGGCGGGCAGCTGCAGCAGCTGCGGGATCACCAGCGAGGTCGCGAACATCGCGAACCCGAACACCACCGAGGCGAGGTTGGTCAGCAGCACCTGGCGGCGCGCGGTGGTGCGCAGGTCCACCAGCGGGTGCTCGGTGCGCAGTTCCCACCAGCCCCAGACCAGCAGCACGAGCAGCCCGCCCGCGACGAGCCCGAGCGTCGTCCCGCTGCCCCAGCCCCAGTCGGCGCCCTTCGACAGCGCCAGCAGCAGGCACAGCAGCGCGATGGACAGCCCGATCGCGCCCGGCAGGTCGAACCGGCCGCCGCCGCGGACCCGGGATTCCGGCACGAGGGTCGCGACGAGCACGGCGGCGAGCAGGCCGAGGGCACCGGCGGCCCAGAACAGCGCGTGCCAGTCGGCCTCCTCCGCGACGAACGCGGCGGCGGGCAGCCCCAGCGCACCGCCGACGCCGAGCGAGGCGCTCATCAGCGCGGTCGCCCCGCCAAGCCGTTCCGCGGGCAGTTCGTCGCGCATGATGCTGATCCCGAGCGGGATGACCCCGGCGGCGAGGCCCTGCAGCAAGCGGCCGGCGACCATCAGCGCCAGCCCGTTCGCCAGCGCGCACAGCACCGAGCCGCACACCATGATCCCGAGGCTGATCAACAGCATCCGCCGCTTGCCGAACATGTCCCCGAGCCGCCCGACGGTGGGCGTGGCGACGGCGGCGGCCAGCAGGGTCGCGGTGATCGCCCACGCGGTGTCGGCGGCCGACGCCCCCAGCAGCCTGGGCAGGCTCGGCACCAGCGGCACGACCAGGGTCTGCATCAGCGACACCGAGATGCCGCCGAAGGCCAGCACCGGGACGACCACGTTCGTCCGCGCGGGCGGCGCGTCGTCCGGGCGCCGCGGCGCGCTGAGGGCGTGGGTCATGGTGCTCCCGTCTCGTTCCGATGCCCGCCTTTAAGGCAGGCGCTTGACTGACGTTAGCAGCTGCGGTTCACTACCTCCAAGTTCGTTTCCCGAACACGAGGAGAAACCGCGGTGACCACACCTGACGAGCGGGTGCTCGACTACCCGATCCCCGCACCGGGGCCGCTGGAACCACCCGCCGAATGGGCCCGGCTGCGCGCCGGCTGCCCCGTCTCCCGCGCGAAGCTGCCCAGCGGGGACGAAGTCGCGCTGCTGACCCGCTACGCCGACGTCAAGGGCGTGCTCGCCGACCCGCGGTTCGGCCGCAGCCTCGACGATCCCGACGCGGCCCGGATCTCCGACACCGAATCGGGCGGGCTGTTCAACAGCGAGATGTCCACCGCGCTCCCGCAGAGCGGCGAGGGCCACCAGCGGTGGCGGCGCCTGGTCAACCGCTGGTTCACCGCCAAGCGGATGCTGGCGCTGCGCCCCGAGATCGAGCGGATGGCCGAGAGCCTCGTCGACGACATGATCGCCGGTGGCGGACCCGCCGACCTCAAGGCCGCGCTCGGCTTCCCGCTGCCGGTGTGGGTCATCTGCGACATGCTCGGCGTGCCCACCGCGGACCGGGACCGGTTCTCCCGCTGGTCGGACACCTTCCTGAACCTCACCCGGTACTCCGAGCAGGAGTTCAAGACCGCCGAGGCCGACTTCTTCGGCTACATGGCCGGGCACATCGCCGCGAAGCAGCGGCAGCCCGGGGACGACCTGCTCAGCGAGCTCATCGCCGCCACCGACTCCGAAGGCGAGCGGATGCCGGACCGCATGCTCGCCGCCACCGGGCTCGGGCTGCTCATCGCCGGGCACGAGACGACCGCGAACATGATCGGCAAGATGGTCGCGATGCTGCTGTCGGACCGGCGGCGCTGGGAACGGCTGCTGGCCGACCCGTCGCTGGTGCGATCCGCGGTCGAAGAGGTGCTGCGCTTCGACGCCAACTCCGGGCTCGGCATGGTCCGCTTCCTGCACGAGGACGTCGAGATCGCGGGCACCGAACTGCCGCGCGGCACCACCGTCATGTGCAACATGGCCGCCGCGAACCGCGACGAAACCGCCTTCGACGGCGCCGACGACATGGACCTCGCCCGCACCCCCAACCCGCACCTCGCGTTCGGCACCGGCGCGCACTCCTGCCTCGGGCAGGCGCTGGCCCGCAACGAGCTGCAGGTGACGCTCGAAGTGCTGCTGCGCAAGCTGCCGTCGTTGGAACTCGCGGTGCCCGCCGAGCGGCTGCGCCCGCTGGAAGGGCTCGTCGTCGGCGGGCTGAGCGAAGTCCCGGTGCGGTGGTGACCGTGGGCGCGGCGCGGTCCCGGCAGGTGCGGGCGACGCGGGAGCTGATCCTGTCGGCGGCCGAGCGCCTGTTCGCCGAGCACGGGATCGCCGCCGTGTCCAACCGCCAAGTCAGCGAAGCCGCCGGGCAGGGCAACAACACCGCCGTCGGCTACCACTTCGGCACCAAGGCCGAACTGGTCGCCGCGATCCTGCGCAAGCACCACGAGCAGGTCGAGCGGTTGCGCGCCCGGATGGTCGCCGGAGCCGACGGATCCGTGCGCGGCTGGGTGTCCTGCATGGTGCTGCCGACCGCGCTGCACCTGGCCGAGCTGGGCTCGCCGACCTGGTTCGGCAGGTTCGGCGCGCAGGTCATGACCGACCCCGCCTACCGCGAGATCGCCGAGCGCGCATCGCGGAGCTCCCCGGCGCTGCTGCGGGCGGGCGGGGAACTGCACCGGCTCCTGCCGGAACTGCCGGAGCCCGTGCGGGAGGAACGCCGCGACATGGCCCGGCAACTGGTGGTGCACGGGGTCGCCGAGCGCGAACGCGCGCTCCCCGACGGCACCACCACCCCGCGCGAGACGTGGGAACAGGCCGGAACCGGCCTGGTGGACGCGATCACCGGTCTCTGGCTCGCGCCCACCACTTCCGAGATCACTCCGAGGGAACGGGGAAGCACATCGTGAAGGTGACGATCGACGAGGAGAAGTGCTGCGGCGCGGGCACGTGCGTGATGGTGGCGCCCGAGGTCTTCGACCAGCGCGACGAGGACGGCGTGGTGGTCCTGCTGGACGCCGCTCCCCCGGCGGGGCTGCACGACGGCGTGCGGGAAGCGGCGAACATGTGCCCCGCGGCCGCGATCGCGCTCAGCGAGGAGTCGTGAGCGTGCTGGTGGTCGGCGCCTCCGCCGCCGGCCTGTCCACGGTGGAGGCCCTGCGGCGGGCCGGGCACGACGGGCCGGTGGCGGTGCTCGGCGACGAGCCGCACCCGCCCTACGACCGGCCGCCGCTGTCGAAGAAGGTGCTCGCCGGGGAGTGGGAGCCCGACCGCGTCCGGCTGCGCACCGACGAGGTGCTCGCCGGGCTGGACGCCGAGTTCGTCCTCGGTGACGCGGCGGTGTCCCTGGACGCGGCGAACCGCACCGCGCGCACCGCGTCGGGACGAGAACTCGGCGCCGAGAGGATCGTGCTGGCCACCGGGGTGCGGCCGCGCACCCTGCCCGGGCACGAGGGCCTGACCGGCGTGCACGTGCTGCGCACCGTCGAGGACTCGCTGGCGCTGCGGGCGGAACTGCACCCCGGCGCCCGGCTGGTCGTGGTCGGCGAGGGCGTGCTCGGCTCGGAGATCGCCGCCACCGCGCGGGCGGCGGGCCTGCACGTCACCCTCACCGGGCCGCTGCCGACCCCGATGGCCGGGCAGCTCGGGCCGCTGGTCGGCGGCAGGCTCGCCGCGCTGCACGCGGAGCGCGGCGTCGAGCTCCGCCTCGGCCACGGCGTCACCGGGTTCACCGGGCACGACCGGGTGACCGGGGTGCGGCTGGACTCGGGCGACGAGCTGCCCGCCGACGTGGTGGTCGTCGCCGTCGGCGCGGTGCCGAACACCGGATGGCTCGCGGGCAGCGGGCTGCGGCTCGACGACGGGGTGGTGTGCGACTCGCGGTGCCGCGCCGCCCCCGGGATCTACGCGGTCGGGGACGTGTGCCGGTGGTTCGACGAGCGGACGAACTCGTTGCTGCGCTTGGAGAACCGCACGCACGCGACCGAGCAGGCGGGGGTGGTGGCCGCGAACGTCCTCGGCGCCGACCGCGCGTACTCGCCGATCCCGTTCTTCTGGACCGACCAGTACGACGTGAAGATCCAGGTGCACGGAACGGTGCGGCCCGCCGCGGACGCCGAGGTGGTCGACGGCGACCTCGCCGACGGGCGGTTCGTGGTGCGCTACCGCGAGGACGGCCGCACGACCGGGGTGCTCGGCTGGAACATGCCCAAGCAGACCCGCCTGCGCCGCCAGGAGATCGTCGACGCCGCCGCGGCTGCTCCCGCCCGCTGAAGTCCACTTCGGACGTTCCCGTGAACCGCTCCCACCGGAAGGCCACCATGCCCGAACATCCCGCCGCGGCGGCGGAGTTCCCGTCCGCGCGCTCCCGCTCCTGCCCGTTCGCTCCCCCGCCCGCGCTGCGCGAGGCCGCCGCGCACCGGCCGCTGACGCGGATGCGGCTGTGGAACGGCAGCACCCCGTGGGTGATCACCGGGCACGCCGCGCAGCGCGCCCTGCTGTCCGATCCGCGGGTGAGCACCGACGAGAAGCGACCGGACTTCCCGCACATCAGCGCCGCCTCGCAGGCGCACTCCGCCGACCGAGCGCCGAGCATCTTCAACACCGATGCCGCCGAGCACAGCCGGTTCCGGCGGATGATGACGTTCCCGTTCACCGCCAAGCGGGTCTCCGCGCTGCGGCCGTTCATCCAGCGCACCACCGACGAGCTGATCGACGCGATGCTCGCCGGGCCGAAGCCCGCCGACCTGGTCTCCGCGCTGGCGCTGCCGCTGCCGTCGCTGATGATCAGCGAACTGCTCGGCGTGCCCTACGCCGACCACGAGTTCTTCCAGCGGCACAGCGTGCTCGCCATCGACCGGGACGCCACCCCGGAGCAGAGCGCGGCCGCCAGTGGCGCGCTGCAGGACTACCTGGCCGACCTGATCACCGCTCGCGTCGAGGAACCGGGCACGGGCTGGGTGTCCGACCTCGCGCAGCGCGTCACCGCCGGCGACGTCACGGTCGCCGAGGCCGCGCAGCTGGGCATGGTGCTGCTCATCGCCGGGCACGAGACCAGCGCGAACATGATCGGGATCGGCACCGCGAAGCTGCTCCAGGACCCGGCGCAGCTGGCCGTGCTCCGCGACGCCGAGGACCCGAAGGTCGTGGCGGGAGCGGTCGAGGAGCTGCTGCGCTACCTGTCGGTGGCCCACCACGGGCTGCGCCGCGTCGCGCTGGAGGACATCGAGGTCGAGGGCGAGACGATCCGCGCGGGCGAGGGCATCGTGCTGGCGCTGCCGCTGGGCAACTGGGACTCCGCGGCGTTCGCGGAACCGGAACGGCTGGACCTGCACCGCGACGCGCGGCAGCACAACGCGTTCGGGTTCGGCGTGCACCAGTGCGTCGGCCAGCAGCTGGCGCGGGTGGAGCTGCAGGTCGTGTTCGGCACGCTGTACCGGCGGGTGCCGACGCTGGCGCTCGCCGTGGACCCGGCGGAGATCGCGTTCAAGTTCGACAAGCTCGTCCACGGCGTGGAGTCGCGGGCGGGGGGGGGGGGGGCCCGCGGGGCCCCCCCCCCCCCCCCCCCCGGGGGGGCCCCCCCCCCCCCCCCCCCCCCCCCCCCCCCCCCCCCACCCCACCCCGAGAGCAGAACGACCCGAGAGCCTCACCCCCGAGGCTTCGCCGAGTCCTGGAGGGTGGCCCAGCCCGGTTCGACCTGGGACCAGGAACCGGTGCCGGTGAGCACCGCCAGCTCCGTCGTCGCCAGCTGGTGCGGCACCCCGGTCAGCACCGCGACCAGGTCCTCCAGCCCGGGGTTGTGGCCGACCAGCACCGCGGTCGCGGCCTCCTCGGGCACGTCGTTGAGCACCGCGATCAGCTCACCGGCCGTGGCGCCGTAGAGGCGCTTGTCGTGCCGGGTCTCGACCTTGCCGGTCACGCCCGAGATCAGCTGCCAGGTGCGCCGAGCCCGCTTGGCGGGGGAGCAGAGCGCGAAGCCGATGTCGGGCACCCGCTCGGCCAGCCACCTCCCCGCCTCCGGCGCGTCCCGTTCGCCACGTTCCGTGAGCGGGCGTTCGAAGTCCTCGACGTCGTCCGGCCACGCCGACTTCGCGTGCCTGCACACCACCAGAGTGCGTGTCATCGCCACCGTTCCTCATCGTCGTGGCGTCCAGGGTAGTAGGACGGGCGCTGCCGAGGCGTCCGCCGAAACCGGTGCCCGGAGCCGCATTTCCCGCCGGAAGCGGACGGACCGCGCAGGCCGGGCTCAGCCCGCGAGCCGCACCGGCAGCGCCTTCGGGCCGTTGGAGATGAACGACTCGGACGGTTCCAGCGCGTCGGAGCCCACCGCGAGGGCGAGGTCGGGGAACCGGTCGAACAGGGCGGGCAGCGCGATCTGCGCCTCCAGCCGCGCCAGCGCCGCGCCGAGGCAGAAGTGCGGGCCGAAGCCGAACGCCAGGTGGTCCCGCGCCCCGCGCCGGGCGTCGAACACCTCCGGTGCGTCGTAGTGGCCGGGGTCCCGGTTCGCCGCGGCGTAGGAGGCCAGGATCGCGTCGCCCTCGGCGATGACGGTGCCGTCGGCGAGCTCGATGTCGGTGGTGGCGAACCGCAGCGGCACGTTCGCCAGCGCCGGCTGCCAGCGCAGCGTCTCCTCGATCACGTCGTCCCAGCCGATGTCGCCTGCGCGCAACGCGGCGCGCTGCTCGGGATGCGTGGTCAGCGCGACCACGGCCTGGCCGAGCAGGTTCACCGTGGTCTCGTGCCCCGCGCCGATCATGAGGATCAGCGTGTCGGCGAGTTCCCGTTCGCTGAGCCGGTTCTGCTCCTCGTCGCGGGCCGCGAGCAGCCCGCTGGTGAGGTCGTCGCCGGGGTGCTGCCGCTTCGACTCGATGAGGTCGGTGAGGAAGCGGCCCATCTCCTGCGCCGTCGCCGCCGTCTCCTCCGGGGTGGCGGAGGTGCGGAACACCTCGTCGACGATGTGGCGCAGCGTCCCGCGCATCTCGGCGGGCACCCCGAACAGGTCGGTGATGACCGCGATCGGCAGCGGGTAGGTGAAGCCGGTGCGCAGGTCCACCTCGCCGGTCTCCGCGGCCAGCCCGTCCAGCAGCTCGGCGGTGATCTGCTCGATGCGGGGGCGCAGCGCCTGCACCCGGCGCGGCGTGAACGCCTTCGACACGAGGCCGCGCAGCCGGGTGTGCTCCGAGCCGAACGCGGTGAACATGTTGTCCACGCCGACCCAGGAGATCAGCGGCCAGTCCGCCGGGATCTCGCCGCGGATCCACGCGGGCCAGTGCTGCCGCGGGTCCTTCGACACCCGCGGATCGGACAGCAGCCCGCGCAGCTCGCCGTGGTCGGTGATCACCCACGCCGGGACGTCCCCGGGCAGCGCCACCAGCGCGGCCGAGCCGTGCGCGCGCAGCCGGTCGGCTTCCCCGTGCACGTCGGCACCGGCCGGGTCGAGAGCGGCTACCGGGCACTGCGATGCGGGCATCCTGATCCTCCTGTGGTGGGGTCGGCGAGCGAGGACACGGCTGGGAAGCGCACCGGCAGGGCCGTCAGCGCCCGGTGGAAGGGGCCGGGGCGCCACCGCAGCGGTTGCTGATCATCCAGCTCGACTTCGGGAACGTAGTCCAAAAGGGTCTCCAGCGCCACGGTCGCGATCAAGCGCGCGGGCCTGCTCGCGGGGCAGGTGTGCGCGCCCGCGCTGAACGCGAGGTGCGCCCGGTTGCCCGCCGGGATCTGCCCCGACGGGTGCAGCGACGGGTCGGTGTTGATCGCGGCCATCGAGATCACCACCGGCTCGTCGGCGGGCAGCAGCACGCGCCCCAGGTACACCGGGTGCCGCGGGTAGGTGATCGCGTAGTTCGCCAGCGGGGTGAACCGCCACAGCACGTCGTCGAGCGCTTCGTCCAGCGCGACGCTGCCGGTGGCCACCGCGTCGGCCACCCGGTGCTCGGTCAGCAGCAGGTACAGCGCGTTCGCGATCCAGTTGCCCAGCGGTTCCGCGCCCGCGCCCATCGTGATGATCAGCTGGTGCTGCAGCTCGTCGTCGTCGAGACCGTGCGGGTGCTCGATCATCCGGGTCGTCACGTCGTCGCCGGGGTTCGCGCGCTTGTACCGGACGAGGTCGTTGACGCTCTCCTCCAGGTACCGGTTCGCCAGCTGCGGGTCGGTGCCGTCCCAGAGCGCGGCGATCGCGGCGACCATGGCCTGCGCGATCTCGGCGGGGCAGCCGAACATCTGCTGCAGCACCAGCATCGGCAGCTGCGCCGCGTACTCGCCGAGCAGGTCGGCGTGGCCGCGGCCGGTGAACCCGCCGATCAGCCGGATGGCGCTGGACTGCACGAAGCGCCGCAGCTGGGCCGGTTTCACCGCGGTGAGGCTGTTCTCCACCGGCGGGCGCAGCCGCGCGTGCCGCTCCCCGTCGGCGAACAGCGTGTTCGGCCGCCACGACATCATCGGCAGCACCGGGGTGTCCGGCGGAGCGGTGTCCTGCCAGCGGCGGGAGTCCTTGACGAACACGTGCGGGCTGCGCAGCACCTGCAGCGCAGTCTCGTAGTCCACCACCAGCATCGCGGGCACGTCCGGGGCCAGCGTCACCGGCACGATCGGGCCGCGGGAGCGCAGCCGCGCGTACACCTGGTCCGGGTGCGCGGTGAACTCGTCGCCGTGCAGCGGGATGCGGTCTTGCAGGTCGGGGCCGGGCAGGGCCGTCATGGTCGCTCCGTCGTCGGGGAGGTCGTCGGGGGCTGGGGGAGTGCGGTCACGAGCGCACCGTCGGGTCGGCGGCGTGCCTGCCGGAGGTCGAGGCCAGCAGCACGTGCTCGACCAGGTCGATCAGCACCCGGGTGCAGGAGCCGACGTCCCGCGCGTCGCACACCGCGACCGGCGTGTCCGGCTGCGGGTCGAGCGCTTCGCGCAGGTCCGCCACCGAGTGCAGCGGTGCCGAGTCGAAGGCGTTCACCGCGATCGCGTAGGGCACGCCGAGCTCCTCCACCCGGTCCATCACGTCGAACGAGTCCGCCAGCCGCCGGGTGTCCGCCAGCACCAGCGCGCCCAGCGCGCCGTTCGCCAGCGTCCGCCAGAGGTAGGTGAACCGCTGCTGGCCCGGCGTGCCGAACAGGTACAGCACCAGCTGGTCGTTGAGGGTGCGGCGGCCGAAGTCCAGCGCCACGGTGGTCGTCGTCTTCGCCGGGGTGAGGTGCACGTCGTCGACCGCCTCGCTGGCCGAGGTCAGCGATTCCTCGGTGTGCAGCGGCACGATCTCCGACATGGTGTCGACGAACGTGGTCTTGCCGACCCCGGCCGGGCCGACCACGAGGATCTTGGCCGACCGCCGTACCGTCTCCGCGACGTAGGCCGACTCAGGCGGAGGTATCCAGGCGGCGGAGTCCATCGAGCACCTCCTGCAGCAGATCCGTGCTGGGCACCGACGCCGGGCGGTTCGCCGAGGCGGGCGTCAGGTAGCCCTCGTCGATCAGGTCGGACACCACCACCAGCGCCACCGTCAGCGGCAGCTCGGTGTGCGCGGCGATCTCGGCGACCGCGAGCGCACCGCCCTGGGCGACCTGCACGATCCGGCGGCGGTCCGGATCGAGCTCGGGCACCCCGCCGGTGGCGGCCGCCCGCACCAGGGCGGCCGGTTCCACCGGTTGCTCCGCCCGGGCCCGGCCCCGGGTGAGCACGTAGGAGCGCACCAGCTCCGATTCCCGGCGGTGCGGTCCGGGGGTCACGAACTCCGCCTGGCGGCGGTGCGCGCAGCCGTGCCCATCTCCTGCCCGAGCCGCTTGGCGGTCATCTGCATCTCGGTCGACACCACGCCGAGGTCGGTGTCGGCGTCGGTCACCAGCACGAGGTAGGACTCCTCGCCGAACGGTTGCAGCAGCTGGTAGCCCTGCGCGTGCTGCACCAGCACCTGCTCGAAACCGCCGGTGGGGTAGCCCAGCGGTTCCATCCCGTGCCGGGCGCAGGCTTGCAGCGGCGAGCTGACCGCCGCCCAGCGCTCGGCGTCGGCCTGGTCGAGGCCGGTGTTCTTGACCAGGAGCATCCCGTCGCCGGACACCGCGATGGCCGCCCGGATGCCGGAGTGCTCGACGAGGTCGTCGAGCACCCAGCTCCGGTCGGGTTTCGGCGCCGTCGGGGCCGTCTCGGTCATGCTCGTGCATCCCTTCTGGAAGTGGACGTGTCCAACGGGTCGTCCCCGTCGTGGTCGGGCGCGGTCTCCGCGTCGTCGTCGGTGGTGCGGGTGGCGCGCTGGAGCCCGCGCAGGCCCTGGGCCGCGTCGGTGGTGCGCCGCTGCGCCCCGTCGGCGATGGGCTGCACCGAGGCGCCCTCCGGCGCGGACAGGTCGCCGGAGCGGGTCATGGTGCGGCGGGGGCGCTTGGGCAGTCCGGCGGCGGTGGTCGTGGCCGGTTCGGCCTGGCGGTGCCGCGGCGCGTCCGGTTCGGCGGCGACCGGTACCGCCGCCGGTTCCGGGGCGCTCGGCCGGATCCCGGGTTCGTCCTGCCCGGCGGAGAGCACCGGCTGCTGCTCCAGCGTGGTCAGCAGGTGGTGCGGCACCAGCAGCACCGCGCGCAGCCCGCCGCGGCTGGAGGCGGCGTCGAGGCGCACCGTGAACCCGTAGTTCGCGGCCAGCACGCTGCACCCGGCGAGCCCGGTGCGCGGCGGGTTGCCCAGCTCGGTCAGCTCGATCTCCGAGTCGCCGCGGGACAGCAGCGCGTTGGCCTGGTTCAGCGAGTCCGGCGGCATGCCGACCCCGCCGTCGTGGATCTCCAGCGAGACGCCGTGGTACTCGGCGGTGATCAGCACGTCCACCGGCGCGGTCGGCGGGGAGGAGCGGGTCGCGTTGTCCAGCAGTTCGGCCAGCGCGGCGCTGAGCGGTTCCACCACGCGGCCCAGCACCGCGGTGGTGGTGTCCCGGGTGGACAGCCGAACCCGCTCGTAGTCGTGGATGCGGGACTGGGCGGCGCCGACGAGCCGGGACATCAGCTGCGGGCTGCGCTGCTGGCCGGGCGGGGATCCGCACAGCACGGTCACCAGCTGGGCGCGCCGCTGCGCCTGCGCCAGCAGGTGGTCGATCGGCAGCAGGTCCTCCAGCACGTCCGAGCCGTGCGTGCGCTGCATGTCGTGCAGCCGCCCGGCCGCGTTGTTGGTCAGCGCGAGGATGCGCCGCATCGTGCCGCCGAGCGCTTCCTGCGCGCCCTGCACGATCTCGCGGCGGAACTGCTCGTCCGGTTGGACGGGCAGCGGTTCCAGTGCGGGGGCGGTGGGCGGTTCCACGGCCGCGGCAGGTGGAGCCTGCGCGGGTTCCGGTGCCGGGAGCGGTTCGAGCGCCGAGAGCTGCTCGATCTCCTTGTGCTGTTGGCGCAACCGAGCGCTCAACAACGCCACCGCGGCTCCCAGCAGCACCACCAGGACCACCAGGCCGCCGAGTATCCACCCTGTCGTTTGTTGCATCGCCGTCCTCACCCATCCCGCGCCACCGCGGGTACCTCGGCCTTGCCAGCCGGCTCGTGGTGCTGCGTGCGCCCCCCCCACGGCGCACGCGGGCCACCGTAGCGAATGTTGATCACATTGAGTACAGTTGGCCGGTTCGGCCATGATCAACTTCGGAAATGTGATCGAGCACTGCTCCGGGCGGGTGACCGAGGTCTTGCGCGGAGTGCCCCCGTCTGCTCTCGCGTGCCGGATTTCGCCGTCGTGCGCCGCCGAACGAGCGCCCGCGGGGCCGTTCGGGGCATCGGTGCAGGTGTCCGGGTTCCACCGGAGCCGGTACCGGGCCCACGGCGGATCTTCATATGATGTTGGGAATGTCGACACCTGCCGTTCAGCCGTCGTTGGCCGCCGAGCCGAACCCGTACGTGCCCGGCCTGAGCTCCGACCTGTACCGGGGCATCGCGGGCGCGGGCGCGGCGAGCCCCGAGTGGCTGCAGGCGTTCGCCGAGTTCTTCACCGAGGCCGCGATCATCGGCTTCCTCGCGGCCTTCGCCGTGCTGTTCGTCCAGGCGCGCAACGACGAGGACCACGTGATGGCCCGCGCCGTGCTGCCGCCGCTGGGCACCGCGCTCGCCTACCTGGTCAGCGAGGTCGTCAAGTCCTTCATCCAGGAGGACCGGCCGTGCCGCGCGGTCGCGCACGCGCAGTCCATCGCGGCCTGCCCGGAGCTGGGCGACTGGTCGTTCCCCAGCAACCACTCCACGATCGCCGCGGCCGCCGCGATCGGCCTGTTCTGCGCGCGCCGCAGCTGGGGCTGGGCGGCGGTCGTCGTCGGGCTGCTGACCGGGCTGTCCCGGGTGTTCGTCGGCGTGCACTACCCGCACGACGTGCTGGTGGGCCTGCTGCTGGGCGGGGCCGTGGCGGCGCTGCTGCCGATGCTGGCGGAGCGGATCACCCCGCTGGTGGGGCGGCTCCGCGAGACGTCCGCGGGCGAACTGGTGCTCGGTGCCGGGGACGACGGCTGGGACGACTTCGCGGACTACGACGACCGGGACGAGCACGAGCACTTCGACGAGTTCGATGACTTCGACGGCGTCCGCGGCGAGGACCGGGCGCGCGCCGGACGTCCCGCGCCCGTCGCGGACGACGACCGCACCGTCCAGCTCCCCGCCGTCGACGACGCCACCGTCCAGCTCCCCACCGTCCGCCGCTGACCGGCCCCCGGCGGGTCGGCGCCGTTCAGCCCACGAGGCTGCGGAGCCGGGGCAGCAGTTCGCGCCGGGAGAACTCGAAGAACCCGTCCTGGTGCTCGTCCCCGCCGACCTGCACGAGGGCGACGTCGGTGAACCCGGCGTCCCGGAACGACGAGACCGCGTCCACGATCGGCTCGACGTCCGGGCCGCACGGGATGTTCTCGGCCACGTCCTCGGGCCGCACGAACCCGGTCGCCGCGGCGAACCCGGCCGGTCCGGGCAGGTCCGCGTTGACCCGCCAGCCGCCGGCGAACCACCGGAACTGCTCGTGCGCCCGCTCGATCGCCGCGTCCCGGTCGGTGCCCCAGGACACCGGCAGCTGGCCGACCTTCCGGTCGCCGCCACCTGCGGAGTCCCAGCCGCGGCACAGCGCCTCGCTGGGATCGGTCGCGATCATCGCCTCGGCCAGCGGCGCGAACCGGGAGGTGGATCCCGGCCCGGACACGGCGATGCCGATCGGCACCGGCCGCGCAGGCACGTCCCACAACTTCCCGGCGTCGACGCGGAAGTGCTCGCCCGCGTAGTCGACCCGGTCGCCGCCGGAGAGCGCGCGGATGATCTCGACGGCCTCGACGAGCATCTCGTGCCGGACGCCGACCGACGGCCAGCCGCGGCCCACGACGTGCTCGTTGAGGTTCTCCCCGGCGCCGAGTCCGAGCGTGAACCGGTCCTGCGAGAGCAACCCGATCGTCGCGGCCTTCTGCGCCACGATCGCCGGGTGGTAGCGCAGGATCGGCGCGGTCACGTAGGTCATCAGCTCCAGCCGCTCGGTCACCTGGGTGACCGCGCCGAGCACGCTCCACGCGTACGGCGAGTGCGCTTGGGCGTCCAGCCAGGGCGAGTAGTGGTCGCTCATCACCGCGAAGTCGAAACCGGCGTCCTCGGCGAGCGGGGCGTGGCGCACCAGCGCGCGCGGGCCGGACTGCTCGGTCATCAACGTGTATCCGATCCGAACCATGCCGCCCAGGCTGGCAGCAGCCGCGCTTGAACGCGTCCCGGCGGCCCGTGCGGTGCGCGGACGCGGTTCAGCCGGGGCGCGGGCAGAGCCCGTCGAGGGTGACGGCGATCAGCTTGCGCACCGCGTCGTCGGCGCGCGGCAGCTTCGAGGCGAGCGCCCCTTCGACCATCTCCAGCACGAGCACGAGGTCGGCCGGGTCGAGGTCGGTGCGCACTTCGGCCGCGGCCTGCGCGCGGTGGAAGGCAGGGGTGAGCACGGTGACCAGGGCGTCGGCGAAGCGCTGCTGCTCCTGCTCGGGCAGCTGCCGGATGAGGTTGACCAGCGGCCGCCGCACCACCAGGTCGGACAGCACGACGTGCAGCAGCTCGCGGAACGGCCGGTGCTCGCGTTCGGCGCCGTCGACGAGGCGCGCGAGGGCGTCGATGCGGTTCGCCGCGACGGTGGTGGCCAGCGCGTGCCGATCGGAGAAGTGGCGGTAGACGGTGGCGCGGCCGAGCCCGGCGCGGCGCGCGATCTCCTCGATCTGCACCGGTTCGGAGCCTTCGGCGAACGCCTCGTCCGCCGCCCGCAGGATGATCTCGCGGTTGCGGCGGGCGTCGGTGCGCTGCGGGGTCAGCAACGCTCGCCGTTCGCGCACGACGCGTGATGCTACCCGTGCGTAGTGAGAACGTCGACCGGTTTCCGCTCTCGGTTCGGTTCCCTACGCTTCCGAGCCACCCGCGCCCGTGATCAGCGATGACGCGCCGAGTCCCCCACCGCACAGGAGTCCGCATGCCCGAACTGAGCCGACGTTCCGTCCTCAAAGGCGCCGCCGTCGCCACCGGTCTCACCGCGCTCGGCGCGCCGAGCGCCGCCGCGTCGAACCGGGTGCGGCTGACCCGCGAGGAACACCGGGTCGTCGTCATCGGCTCCGGGTTCGGCGGCGGGGTCACCGCGCTGCGCCTCGCCCAGGCCGGGGTGCCGGTGCTGGTGCTGGAACGCGGCGTCCGCTGGCCCACCGGGCCGAAGGCGGACACCTTCCCGAGCATCACGCGGCCGGATTCGCGCATCTCCTGGCTGGGGTCCACGCCGTCGCTGTTCGGCCTGGAGCTCGCCCCGTTCGACCGCTTCACCGGGCTGATCGAGCAGGTCCCCGGCCGCGGCATGGACATCATGTGCGCCGCGGGGGTCGGCGGCGGCTCGCTGGTCTACCAGGGCATGACGCTGCAACCGGACGAGGACGTGTTCAACGCGACGCTGCCCGAGCAGCTCGACTACCGGCGGATGGCGCGGGAGCACTACCCGCGGGTGGCGTCGATGCTGCGCCTGGCGACCGCGCCGGACGAGCTGATCGCCAGCGCGACCTACGAGCCGTCCCGCGCGTTCGCCCGCGGCGTCGAGCGCGCCGGGTACCCGCTGTCGAAGATCCCGATGCCGATCGACTGGGACTACGCGCTGCGCGAGCTGACCGGCGAGCTCAAGCCGTCCTACACCAACGGGGACTGCGCGTTCGGCGTGAACAACGGCGGCAAGCACTCCGTCGACGTCACCTACCTCGCCGCCGCCGAAGCCACCGGACGGGTCACCGTCGCACCCCAGCACCACGTCACCGACGTGGCGCAGGCCCCCGACGGGCGCTGGCAGGTGCACGTGGACCGCATCGCCACCGACGGCACCGTGCTGGAGCAGAAGCTCATCACGGCCGGGGCGCTGGTGATGGCGGCGGGCACCGCGAACACCACCAAGCTGCTGATGCGGGCCGCCGCCAAGGGGCAGATCCGCGACCTGCCCGACGGTCTCGGCTCCGGCTGGGGTTCCAACGGGGACCGCATCTACACCTGGACCAGCTTCGCCGAGGACTTCGGCTCGCCCCAGGGCGGTCCCGTCGTCTACGGCAGCCTGGAGTGGGACGACCCGGCGCGGGCCAACACGGTCATCCAGGCGTCGATCCCGCCGATCGCGGACCTGCGCACCACGATGCTCGTCGGCTACGGGGTCAGCGAGGGCCGCGGCGAGTTCGTCTACGACGCGCACAGCGACGACGCGGTGCTGCACTGGCCGCACGACGGCGACGCCGAGCTGGCCCGGCACGTCGACGAGCGGGTCGCCCGCATCGCCGGGGACGGCGCGGTGCGGCTGGACACCACCTCGCTGGTGCCGAACACCTGGCACCCGCTGGGCGGCGCGTCGATGGGCTCGGTCTGCGACCTGGCCGGGCGGGTGCTCGGCAAGCGCGGGTTGTACGTGCTCGACGGCGCGCTGCTGCCCGGCACCAGCGCGGCCTGCAACCCGTCCATGACCATCGCCGCCGTCGCCGAACGCGCCACCGACGAACTCGTCGCCCACGACGTCGGCACGGTGATCTGAGGCGGTCCGCCCGCGGCACCGGACGAGCCGGACCCGGGCGCCCCCGGGGGGGGGGGGGGGGGGGGGGGGGCCGCGCCGAAGGCACCCCCCCCGCGGCGAACGCCCCCCCCCCCCCCCCCCCGGGGGGGGGCGGCCCCCCCGGG